>JBEDKX010000176.1:0-6020 GCA_041171965.1 Pseudomonadota bacterium
ATTTATTAAATGGTTTGATAATAACGCAGTCAATATCAAAGCTGATAGTACTGAACTACAAGCTGATTGGCGGCAAATAGATGTTTGGCGTGTGGTGCCTTTTGTATTATTACATTTAGCTTGTTTCTGTGTATATTGGGTTGGTTTTAGTTGGTTTGCATTAGTTTTTGCAGTCGCTTTATATGGCTTACGTATGTTTGCTGTGACTGGATTTTACCATCGTTATTTTTCTCACAAAGCATTTCGAACCACACGTTTTTTTCAATTTATAATAGCGTTGTTAGGTGCAACAGCGGTGCAGCGTGGTCCATTATGGTGGGCATCACACCACAGAGATCATCATGTCAATTCTGACCAAATTGGCGATGCACATTCTCCATCGCAGCATGGCTTTTTGTGGAGTCATTTAGGCTGGTTTTTATCGAATAAAAACTTTATAACTAATACGCAGCGAGTCAAAGATTTAAATAAATTTGTTGAATTGCGCTGGCTAGATCGGTTCGATGTCGTTGTGCCTATATTGTTGGCTTCTAGTATTTACTGCTTAGGCAAATGGCTTGAGTCTAGCTTTCCTGTTCTTAATACAAGTGGACCACAGTTATTAATCTGGGGTTTTGTTATATCAACAGTGGTTTTGTACCACGCTACTTTTACCGTAAATTCACTAGCACATCTATGGGGAAATCGTCGCTACGCAACCAGCGATCGCAGCCGAAATAACGCATGGATTGCAATATTAACATTAGGTGAAGGTTGGCATAACAACCATCATCATTATCCAGGTTCTGCTCGCCAAGGATTTTATTGGTGGGAAATTGATCTCACATATTACGGCTTAAAATTACTTGCAGCTTGCGGACTTATATGGGACGTAAGAACCGTACCATTAAGCATTCGTGAATCTAAAAAACTAATTAACTAAAAAGAATTAACTAGCGACTAGGAAGGTGGTTGTTTGAAAATTGCAATTATAGGAAGCGGTATTGCCGGCAACACCATTGCTTATCATTTACACGAACAGCATGACATTACCGTATTTGAATCTGAAAGTCATGTTGGTGGTCATACGCATACCCATAACATTAGCCATGAAGGGCGGCGCTATGACGTTGATACTGGTTTTATTGTTTTTAACGACCGCACCTATCCTAATTTTATTGCACTGTTAGATACGCTAAAAGTCGCTTGGCAGCCCAGTGAAATGAGCTTTAGTGTGCGCTGCGAAAAAACTGCGTTGGAATACAACGGTACTAACCTAAATAGTTTGTTTGCACAGCGTAGCAATTTGTTTAAGCCATCTTTTCACAAAATGATACGGGATATTTTACGTTTCAATAAAAGTGCGCTGGAATTGCTCAATGATGGAAATGAAATTAAGTTGGGGGATTATCTAAAGCTTGGAAAATACAGCCAACAATTTATTGATCATTACATTATTCCAATGGGCTCAGCTATCTGGTCGACAGAAGCGCAAAAAATGCTAGATTTTCCGGCCCGATTTTTTGTGCGCTTCTTTCATAATCACGGCATGCTTACAGTGAACGATAGGCCGCAATGGAGGACAGTTGTAGGTGGTTCTGCTAGTTATGTCAGTGCTTTAACAGAGAGTTTTAAGCATAAAATACGACTTAACACACCAGTGGAAAGTGTGCGTAGATTAAAATCATCGGTACGTATTAAACCTAAATTCGGTGATGAAGAAAAATTTGATTATGTCTTTTTTGCCTGTCACAGCGATCAGGTAATCAATATGCTCAGTGATATTAGCACTATAGAGAATGAAATTTTAAGTGCCATTCCATATCAGGAAAATACTATTTTCTTGCATCACGACGTTTCACTAATGCCTAAACGTAAACTCGCTTGGGCGGCTTGGAATTATCATGTGACCGAACCTAGTGCAAACCGAGTATCAGTAACTTACAACATGAACATCTTACAGAATTTACAAAGTACAGACCCTTTGCTGGTGACGCTTAATCATACTCATTTAATTAATCCAGCCAAAGTCATTAAGCGCCTTAAATATATGCACCCTGTTTACACGGTTGCCGGTGTGGCTGCACAAGCAAGGCATGCAGAAATCTGCGGCAAAAATAACACTGGTTTTGCTGGTGCTTATTGGCGTAATGGCTTTCATGAGGATGGCGTAGTGAGCGCTTTAGAAGCGCTAAAGCATTTTGAAAAACGTCATGCAAACTTGGCATAATATATCTTCAACATACACTAAATAAAATCAAGACTAAATGTTAAATAGTGCAATATACCAAGGTGTCGTTAGTCATCAGCGACATCTACCCAAGCCTCACTGCTTTAGTTATCGCGTGTTTATGATGTATCTAGACCTTGATGAATTGCCCGATTTGTTTAAGGGTTATAAGCGCTGGTCTTATCAAATTAAAAACTGGGCATATTTTAAGCGCGCAGATTATTACGGCGATCCGCAGCAGCCACTCAAGCAGGAAATTTCTAGCTTAGTTAATCAGGCGACAGGTTCCGCTCCGCGAGGCCCAATAAGACTGCTGACGAATATGCGTTATTTTGGGCATTGCTTCAACCCAGTAAGTTTTTATTATTGCTTTGAAGCCGATGGCGTTGCTCTGCAAGCCATTGTCAGCCATATTACCAATACACCGTGGGGTGATAATTATGCCTATGTACATGATTTTAATTACGATAAATCCATTAAAAAAACCAATAATAGTGAATTAATAGTTTTTAAGATTGAAAAAAATTTCCATGTGTCGCCATTTATGCCAATGAATATTGACTACCACTGGGCATTTCAGCTTGAGGCGGGCCGACTATTGATTAATATGAAAAGCCTACAGCATGGCACTGAAATTTTTAACGCAGTGTTGGCATTAAAGCGCAGTGAAATTAATGAAAAAACACTCAATTGGCTACTCATTAGTTATCCGTTCATGACTATAAAAGTGATAGGGGCTATTTACTGGAATGCCTTAATGCTATGGTTTAAGGGCACGCCATTCTATTCACGACCACAATCTTCTGCTAAATAAATATGACAAACAACAGCTTACTGCAAGAAACACTCACTGCCAGCCTCAAACAAAAAAGCCGTGCCAAGTGGGTGGCTAATTTTGCGAAATCACAAATACTTAAAAATTTGCGACAACATCATAGACGGCAATGAAATTTATCATTTTTTGGGTAATGATGAAATAAGCGCGACTATTTACGTGCATGACGCTAGGTTCTATGGCGAAATTGCATTTGGTGGCAGCATAGGTGCTGGTGAAGCTTATATGCTCGGTTATTGGACGACCGATAACTTGACTGACGTGATTAGAATAATGTGCATTAATCAAACCGTGATGGATACGCTGGAAGGTGGTTATCAGTGGCTTACAAAACCGTTTATGAAAATTCTGCATTGGCTGAACAGCAATACCGCCGAAGGTAGCCGTAAAAATATTGCTGCGCATTATGACTTAGGCAACGAGATGTTTGCCTTATTTTTAGACCCAACCATGATGTATTCAAGTGCGATGTTTAATGCTGATACGCATAACTTGCAGGCAGCTTCTGAACTGAAACTTAAAACTATATGTGATAAGTTGGAATTAAAACCCAGTGATCACGTGATGGAAATAGGTACTGGTTGGGGTGGTTTTGCTGTTTATGCTGCCAAGCATTATGGCTGCAAAGTAACGACCACTACTATTTCCAAACAGCAATATGAACTGGCTATAGAGAGAGTGTCGAACGCTGGTTTGGTGGGTGAGGTAACGCTGTTGCTAGAAGATTATCGTCATTTGCAAGGTCAATTCGATAAGTTAGTTTCCATAGAAATGATAGAAGCGGTTGGTTACCAATTTTATGACACTTATTTTGCGAAGGTGTCTTCGCTGTTAAAACCTGATGGATTGGCTCTTATACAAGCCATCACGATTGCAGATCAACGTTATGAAACGGCCAAAAGCTCGGTAGATTTTATTCAGCGCTATATATTTCCAGGATCCTGTATTCCTTCAAACACGGCAATGTTAAACAGTGTGACGAATAATAGCGATTTGCGCTTGTTTGATTTAGAGGATATTGGGCCACATTACGCTACCACTTTGAGCCTATGGCGCGATAACTTTTTCGCGAATATCCAGCAGATTCGTAAACTTGGATATTCCGAAGAGTTTATTAAAATGTGGGATTTTTATTTCAGTTACTGTGAGGGCGGTTTTAAAGAGCGTGCTCTTGGTGATGTACATTTGTTACTTGCAAAACCGGGTAATCGCAGAGCGGCGTTGGCAAATTAATTCAACCATGACATATAAATAAAAGGTATTTTATTATTGCTTAGCGACTATCCAATATAAAGGCTTATTTCTAGTCGTTGTATATCTAAACATATCTTTTCGTCTATCGTTTTCATATGCCTCATTGGCCGAAATATCTGCGGATTTAACATTTTCAGGTAGTAAAGATTCGGTAAATAATACCCAAGCAGGATTCTCTTTAAAACCTTTGTCACTCATGCAGTTTTGCATCACACGAATTCTTCTGCCGGCAATTTCTAGTTTCTGAAACTCAACAACGGCGGATAACTGAGCCACGGATTTATCGGCGATTCCGGTGCAGGTATCAATCGTTAAAGCCAAATGACTATTTATTGACTTTTCCTGAGCGCTAAGTGCTGAATCAGGGCTATTTTTATTATCGCTATTTGAGTAATAAGAGAATGCAGCGATGCATAAAGCTAAAGTAGTTACAATTTTTAAGTAATTTCGTTTCATATCTAAGGTGCTATCAAGGTTAAGTTTGCGTTAAAACAGCGAGCTATGTTGTTACTAATTTTATTCTTAGTCGCTTAAATGTTAACCGATTAATGTGGCGTTGCTAATGTCAATTCCAAGTTTTCTAAGGCTTCTGGGCTTATTGTTTTCAGCGCTAGTTTCATTTTATCAAGCTCAATATTATTGCCTTCACTATGTGCCATTAAGGCCAGTGCTTGCAAGCTAGCCGGGTGGTTGTGCTGTAGAGTAAGTGCCTTTTGCAAATGTGCATGCGCACTGACTTTTTCGCCGATTAGCTTTTCTGCCGCGCCTAAGTAATACCAAGCCTCGGCATTGTTAGGTTCTTGCGCTGTCCAGCTTAAAGCGATTTTATGCATATCTTCGCCATTATTATTTTGATAAGGCAGCACAATTTGCATGAAAAATGGGCGTAAGTTATCTGGCGCGTCCCAAAAAGGGAGAGTATGTACGCTATTTAATTGGGAAGGCTGGGTCAGCAGCAGTTCTTTTACCCACTTAACTGGCATATTGTAATAATAGGCGTTACGGCCCGGGCTTTTGAATGTACTGATGCCGACTAAGTTGCCAGCGTAATTGAATATTGGGCTACCGCTGGCGCCGATCGCAAAAGCCGCTTGTGTGCGAATAACTTCGCCATCATCCATTGGATACAGTGCTTTAACTGCACTTAACGCAACATAAGGTGCGGGAGAATCGCTGGGCATAGAGATGGAAATGATAGCTTGTTCATATTGCAAGATGTCTGAATCAGCTATTTTCACAGGCTTAAGATCGGCCCACTCAAACTTTAAAATACAGATATCGTGGCGCCAATCTGCCTGCAATGAAACTGGCGTATATTCCACGCCCCAGCGGCTAATGCCAATGCCACTTGCATTACTCAGCACATGACAGTTAGTCACCACATGATCTTTAGAAATCGCCACCCCAGTACCAAAGCCATGACCACCAGATTTGGTTGCAGTAGTGACTTTAACTAAAGAGTCTTTAAGTGTGTATAAAAGCTCATTTGTAGGTTCGGCTAAGGTTTCTGCGTAAGCACCGTTGGAAATAATGCATAACAGCAAGGCAAATTTGGCTATTTTCATTGAGTGTGACCAGTTAGTTATATTTTTATATTTAACTTAGACCTCAATTGATCGTATTTGTTGCCAAATTTTATTAAGTAACTCTCTTAAGCTAACCCTAGCAATTAATCCTTGCTAGGGTTGTCAGGCTTTTTTTACAATATGCAATGATATTAAC
>JBEDKX010000177.1:0-3113 GCA_041171965.1 Pseudomonadota bacterium
AGGTTCGCGTGGCAGGTATTTGCTTAAAAATTCTTGAAAAGGCCGTTCGCCAATAAAACAGATGCCGGTTGAATCTTTCTTATCGGCATTGATTAAGTCGGCCTTACGGGCAATTTCACGTACTTCACGTTTGAGCAGTTTACCTAAGGGAAACAGTGTTTTTGAGAGTTGCGCTTGATTTAGGCGATGTAAAAAATAGCTTTGATCTTTGCTGCCGTCATCGGCTTTCATCAACTGAAATAAGCCTGGTTTGAGTGGATTTTCACGCACTTGCGCGTAATGTCCTGTGGCGATAACATCTGCGCCCAAGCTCATGGCGTGGTCTAAAAAGGCTTTGAATTTAATCTCAGCGTTGCACAAAATGTCAGGATTTGGCGTGCGCCCAGCTTTATATTCACTTAAAAAGTTATCAAATACACGATCTTTATATTCTGCACTAAAATTTACCGCTTCAATATCAATGCCAATCTTATCTGCGACGGATACCGCATCAAGCAAATCCTGTTTGCTAGAGCAGTATTCATCAGTGTCGTCATCTTCCCAGTTTTTCATGAAAAGCCCGGTCACTTCATAGCCTTGCTCTTTGAGTAACAATGCGGTGACAGATGAATCTACGCCGCCAGATAAGCCAACGACTACTTTTTTCTTTTTCAATGTATTCAGGTTCATACTTTTTACTTTAATCAACTTTTGTTTTTAACAAATACGTACATTTTACAAATGCGTGACAACAGACAGTGGAAATTGCTGCCCATTTAAATAATCTTCAATACAGGTAAGTACTTGAGGGCTGCGCATTAACGCGGCATTGCTACGAATTTCATCAATAGTCATCCACACCGCGCGAATAATGCCCTCATCAAGCGCTAAATTTGGCTGATGATTAGTTACGCTACCAATGTAGGCAAAACGCAAATAAGTGGTGTCGTTATGCTCATGCTTCCAATGATAAATGCCTAGTAATGCTTCGGGATTAAAGGTGTAAGCGGTTTCTTCTAGCGTTTCGCGTATTACCGCTTCAATTAACGATTCATTATCTTCTAGATGCCCGGCGGGTTGATTAAAACGGTTGCCACGATCTGTGGTTTCTTCAACCAATAAAAACTTCCCGTTATCTTCTACGATTGCCGCGACGGTGGCATGTGGCATCCATTGCATGATTTTATGTCTTTAATTTAAGGATTAGTTTGATGATTAGTGCGCAATCTATTGCTTCGTATTTTAACCCAAACTAGCCTGATAGTCTGGGAAACAAGCCTATTAGACCGTGGGCTACAAATTCAACGGCCATAGCCGCTAGCACCAATCCCATCAGACGCGTCACAATGTTAATGCCTATGCTTCCGAGTTGACTGGAAATGCTGGCACTTAATCTAAGGACCAGCCAGATAATGACGGCAATAATGAAAACTGGTACTACTAATGATAAATGCCCAGAAAAACTACTATTTTGTTGCGCCGCTATGATCATATTACTAATAGCGCCCGGTCCGGCCAATAGTGGAATGCTTAGGGGCACAATCGCAATGGCTTCGCGCTCAGCCAGTGTTTGCGCTTCTTCTGGCGTTTGTCTTGTGCCGCTTTGCTTGGCGTGCATCATAGAAATGGCGATAAGCATGAGTAATATTCCACCGCCGACCTGAAAAGAGGGGATGCTAATACCGAAAAAATTAAGAATTTTATCGCCTATGAAGGCCGATACGGAAAGCACTATAAATACTGTAATCGCGACAATTTTAGCCGTTCTGGCCCGATCTGCTCGGCTCCACCCATCGGTTGCGCTAATGAAAATAGGCACGCTACCAATCGGGTTCACAATAGCAAATAAAGCGACCGTGATTTTAAAAAGTACTGCCCATTCAGTCATGTAAATCCCTTAAATTAAATGTCAAAATCAATGAAGTGAAATTCAATTAACACCAGCTTTTTTTAATTAATGCTTTGATAATATCAATATAGTAAATTAAAGTGCCTGCATGAGTAAGCTAATGTTGAATAAGAAAAAAGTAGAGCAATCAAATGACGCCTGATAAAACCTCTGTAGCACCTTTAATTTATCTTGCTTCGCGTAGTCCAAGACGCGTCGAGTTGTTACAGCAGATTGGTATTTTATGCGTAACATTGCCAACAGATATTGATGAAACACAAAGCCTGAACGAAAGTCCGATTGATTATGTGATGCGTTTGGCACGGCAAAAAGCCGAGGCTTGTTTGCAAACCTTAACTCCAGAGCAGCGGCTGAGCCCGATTATCGCGGCAGACACCACTGTGGTATTAGATGGTCAAGTGCTTGGTAAGCCGGAAGATGATAACGATGCTAGACAAATTTTAACTAGACTTTCTGGCAGAGTGCATCAAGTGCATACCGCTGTAGCACTGGCATTTAACAATCAGATCGAAGTGGTATTATCTACTACAGTCGTCGAGATGATGGATTTGTCAGTAGCGCAAATAGAGGCTTATATAGCCAGCGGTGATCACCGCGATAAAGCCGGTAGTTATGGTATACAAGGCGCCGCGGGTGCATGGATTAAACGCATAGAAGGTAGCTACACTGGAGTGATGGGTTTGCCATTGTACGAAACGGCGACTTTGCTTAGGCAATGTGACTTGGAAAATGTGACATTGGAAAATGTGACTTAGAAAGTATGGCATAGCGGTTCTTGATATTTGCTTGGTTTGCAGGCCATGCAGGCCATGCAGCGCACCCTGGGCACGCTGCTGGACCACTGCCACGGCGATGCCCGCCCCGATTGCCCAATTTTGGACGACCTCGCCGGAAAAGTTGCCAGCAATTGACTTTCATCACTGGCAACCTCACAAACGGGGTGCCAAATTTGCCGCTCAACAACCCAAAAAGGAGCGCGTCATGAAAACAAACGAAGGCGGTATCGACCGCATTGTGCGCATCATCGCTGGTGCGGTGCTGCTGGGCCTGATGTACCAGGGGACGATCGGTGTGTGGGGGTGGATTGGCGTGGTGCCACTGGCCACCGGTCTGGTTGGCTGGTGCCCGCTGTACAGCGTGCTGGGCATGAACACCTGCCCCATGAAAAAAGTGGTCTGAGCATATCCAGGCGCAAACGGGTTTGAAAAACAGCCTTTTGTAAGAC
>JBEDKX010000178.1:0-3112 GCA_041171965.1 Pseudomonadota bacterium
ATTAGCAAATTGTAAAAAAATAAATTCAAAATACAGTGAATAACTATACTAATTAAAATACTGTAAAACCAAGGCTCAAAAAGGTATCAAGATGAATCAATATTTTCGCCCTCGCCGCTCAATGTTATATGTACCTGGCTGCAATACCCATTACCTAGAGCGTGCGCGTACTTTACATGCGGATTCAGTTATTCTTGATTTAGGCGATCCTATTTTGGTGGAATGCAAGGAAGAGTCGCGAGAAAACGTAGTACGCTTTGTTAATGAAGGTGGTTATGGCTCACGCGAAGTAGTCGTTCGCGTCAATGATCTTGATTCGCCATGGGGTGCGGATGACATCAAAGCGATCGCTAAAACGAAAGTAGACGCGATTCTTTTTCCTAACATTGAATCACGCGAAGATGTACTCACAGCACTATCAATGCTAGATGCAGCTGGCGGTAGCCACATCCCAATTATGGTGATGATAGAAAGTCCTATCGCCGTACTCAACGCAAAAGAGATTGCTAGCGCATCCAATCGGATTGTTTGCATTGTTATGGCAACTTCCGATTTAATTTCGCAACTGCACGCAAGGGTGACGCATGAACGCTCAGCTATTTTAACGTCATTATCATTAGTAATATTGGCTGCACGCGCGTATGGCAGAGCTGTAGTTGACGGTATTACTAGTGATTTTAAAAATATGCATTCTTTTGAATACGCTTGCCGCTTAGGTCGGGACATGGGCTTTGATGGAAAATCATTAGTTCACCCTGCTCAACTAGCTTATAGCAACGATGCTTATACGCCAAAAGCTGATGAAGTGCGTAATGCGCGCGAAATTATTCAAGCATTAAAAGCAGCTAACGAAGCAGGTAAAGGCACTGTGGTGGTGAATGATAAATTGGTAGAACAGCACCACGTTAAAGCCGCTACGCGCTTATTAAAATTAAGCGAACTTATTGCAAAATTGGAAGAAAGTCATGTCTAGCGTAAATATTGATTCAAAAATAAACGCAGGTAATTATTTTGAGGATTTTCGCCTCAATCAAGTGATTCAACATGCTACACCACGCACAATTACTGATGGTGAAACGGCCTTGCACATCGCATTAACAGGCGCACGCCAAGTATTACATTCAGCAGAAACAGTAGCGCTATCTTTAGGATATAAAACTCGCCCAATAGACGATTTACTGGCTTTTCATATTGCCTTTGGTAAAACTGTGCCAGACATTTCCGTCAATGCCGTGGCGAATTTAGGCTATGCCGACGTGCGCTTTTTACAACCAGTTTATGCTGGTGACACACTGAGCACCAGTTCCACCGTGATTGGCCTGAAACAGAATTCAAATGGGAAATCTGGCGTGGTCTATGTGCGCTCAGTAGCAATTAATCAAGATCAGCAAGCGGTATTTTCATGGGTACGTTGGGTAATGGTGCATAAAAAAGACCTAAACGCACCTGCGCCAGAAACGGTAGTGCCGAATTTAATCAATTTCGTGCCGGTTGCTGAGCTCAATATTCCAGGCTTTCTTGATGCCAGTCAATTTGATACCAGCATCACTGGTGGGCAATATTTATGGGATGACTACCAAGTGGGCGAGCGCATTAATCACCCAGCCGGCATGACGGTTAGCGATAGCGACCATACCATGGCGACTAAACTTTATCAAAATAATGCACGCTTACATTTCGATGATGTGATGATGAAAAAAACAGCCTTTGGTCGTAGATTAATGTACGGCGGACACATTATTTCATTGTGCCGTGCGCTGTCGCATGACGGCTTAGAAAATGCCTTATCAATTTTAGCGATTAATGCTGGCACACACTGCAATCCAACTTTTGGCGATGACACTATTTACACTTGGACTGAAATTTTAGACAAGTGGGAAATACCTAATCGTAGCGATGTTGCGGCATTGAGATTACGCATGGTAGGCGTTAAAAACCTAGCGGCTGATACGCTTGAAAACACGCATATAAGCAACGACGGCAAACAAAACTATCACCCAAATGTGGTGTTAGATTTGGATTACACCGTGCTAATGCCGCGAAGATAAAATTAAGTTTACATAAATATAATAGTTAAGAATTTAGGACAAAAAATATGACTACTCAGCATCTAGTTCACCCCAGCGAAGCATTATTCAGCGGTGAAAAATCGTTTCCTATCATTCCGTCATGCGAGCATTTTGCTGGCAGTGAAAAATTAATTCTAAAGGCTTTATCGCTACAAGACAGCATAGGCGCGGTGTTTGATATTACCTGCGATTGTGAAGATGGCGCTCAAGCTGGCCAAGAACGCGAACACGCCGCAATGATCGTTAGAGTATTAACCAGCGACGCAAACAAACATAAAATGGCCGGTGCGCGTATTCACGATTACACGCATGCCAATTGGAAGCAAGATGTAGACATTTTAGTCAGTGGCGCTGGGCAGGTATTAAGTTATATCACCATTCCAAAATGTACTACTTTTGCGCAAGCCAAAGAGATGATTAGCTACATTCAGCAAGTCGCAAAAGCAAATAATATTAGCCGTGAAATTCCAGTGCATATATTAGTAGAAACCCATGGCGCACTGAAAGCCGTGCATGAGATTGCGACTTTACCTTGGGTGCAAGTATTGGATTTTGGTTTAATGGATTTTGTCAGTGGCCATCATGGCGCAATTCCAGCATCGGCAATGCGTAGCCCAGGCCAATTTGAGCATCGCTTATTGGCACGCGCTAAAGCTGAGTTAGTTGCAGCAGCCTTGGCTAATGGCGTCGTTCCAGCTCATAACGTGACCTTAGATCTTAAAAACGTAGAAACCACCCATTCGGATGCTACGCGCGCGCGCAACGAATTTGGCTTTTTACGTATGTGGAGCATTTACCCTACACAAATTGAAGCGATTGTTGACGCGATGAAGCCGAATTTTGATGAAGTGCAAGATGGCGCAAACATTTTACTAGCCGCACAAAAAGCCGATTGGGGCCCGATTCAATACGACGGCGAATTGCACGACAGAGCCACTTACCGCTATTTCTGGGAAATCCTGCAAAAAGCCAAGCTCACCAAAGTGGCGATACCGGCTGAAGCCCAAGCCGCATTTTTCAGTTAATTTTATTTAACCTTAGAC
>JBEDKX010000179.1:0-3106 GCA_041171965.1 Pseudomonadota bacterium
GCTTTATATAATAAGCGACGTGACCAAGCGTGTGGCCAGGCACCTCTATCACTGTTGCTTTAATATTAAAATCGGCTAATTCAATCACATCGGTTTCATTCACTGCATTATGTTTAAACGCGTATTTTTCAAGCTTAGGTGCATAAATGTCAGCATCTGTAAAAACATCCAACAGGCTTGAAACGCCATCAATGTGATCGTGATGATGGTGGGTAATTAAAATAGTATGCAACTGTAAATTTAAGTGATTCAAAGTTTCCAGCACAGGTGCTGCATCACCAGGATCGACCACAATTGCGACTCTGCCATTATGGATTAGCCATATATAATTATCCTTAAACGCTGGAATGGGTATAATTTGTAATGTATCTTGCATAACGCCTATGATTTGTTCTAGCGCTATAAAAGTCAATAGAGATTGCGATTAATGATGATTCAATTGTATTTGAAAGCCAAATGAATTCAGCACCTAAACTTGGGTATGATGAGGTTAGCCATGTCGATTTACGCCAGCAATGGTTTAATTCAACCGCGGGCCTATATTTGCAACTACAAGAACAGGTTTTGTATGATCAAGCCGTGTTTGATTTATTCGGCTTTAATGCAGTGCAAATGGGCTGCTTGCAAATGGATCTTTTGCGAAACTCGCGTATTCCACACCGTTTTAAAGCCTCTGATTGTGCAGAAACACCATTTAAAACAAATTTAAGTTGTTGTGATGATTTTTTGCCTTTCGCAGAAAATAGTTTAGATCTGTTGTTATTACCACATTGCTTAGAATTTAGTGCACGCCCACATCAAACTTTACGCGAAGCAGCAAGGGTGATGATGCCAGAAGGACATCTTATTATTTCAGGGTTCAATCCTTTAAGCACTTGGGGTGCTACTGCTAAATTTAACAGATTGGTTTCTAAACATCAGACTTATCCTTGGAATGGTAAATTTATTGGTTTAGCCAGACTAAAAGATTGGTTAGCACTGATGGGTTTTGAAATTTTATCCGTCGATATGTGTTGTCACGTGCCACCATTTGAGCAATCAGCATGGCAAAATCATGCGGCTTTTATGGATAAATTGGCTGCGCGTTGTTGTGCAATACTTGGCGGTGTGTATTTTATCGTGGCGAAAAAACGCGTAGTTGGAATGACGCCAATTAAACCTAACTGGAAAGCTGCCACTTTGAGCCCAGCTTTAATTGCTAGGCCGACACAATCTAAACCTGCACAAAAGAAATAAATTATGCTGATTTAAATTAAACTTGATTAAACTCTGACTGCAGTAATTTTAGCCAGCTTAAATCTGCGGTTGCTGATGCTTGTAGCTAAGCAAATAAGACCGAACATTAATAATAACTATAAAATAAATGACAAAAAATAACATGAGTATTCACACGGAAGTTGAGATTTATGCCGATGGTGCCTGTAAAGGCAATCCCGGTCCGGGCGGTTGGGGCGCTTGGATTAGTTACGATGGCCATGAAAAAGAGTTGTTTGGTGGTGAAATATTGACGACTAATAATCGTATGGAACTCACTGCGGTGATTCGAGCATTAGAGGCATTAAAACGCACTTGCCACGCCAAGGTATTTACAGATTCAGTGTATGTGCAAAAGGGCATGACTGAATGGATTTCTGGTTGGAAGGCTAGAAGTTGGCGTACTGCTGATAAAAAACCAGTTAAAAATGATGATTTGTGGCGAGTCTTAGATGTATTAGCCCAGCAACATACTGTGCAATGGGTTTGGGTGAAAGGGCATGCTGGTAATGTAGGCAATGAACGGGCGGATATGCTGGCTAATCAAGGCGTAGATCAAGTGTTACAAGGAAATAGCAAATAATGCGTCAAATATTTTTAGATACTGAAACTACAGGTTTATATCACGCACAAGGTCATCGCGTGATTGAGATTGCCGCGGTCGAGATGGTTAATCGCCGACCGACTAAACAGCATTTTCATTATTACCTCAATCCTGATCGTGAAATTGATCAAGGCGCCCAAGAAGTACATGGCATTTCGCTAGAGTTTTTACAGGATAAACCACATTTTGCTGACATCGCTAATGAGTTAATCGCATTTATTGCAGATGCTGAACTGATTATGCATAACGCTCCGTTTGATGTGGGTTTTTTGAATCGAGAACTTGGCTTAATCGATCAGAAACCAGTCGAAAATATTGCCGCAAAAATTACCGACACGCTGAAAATTGCCAAAGAAATGCGCCCCGGACAGAGGAATAGTTTGGATGCGCTTTGTCGACATTTTGGTATAGATAACTCAAGACGTACTCTGCATGGTGCGCTATTAGATGCTGAGTTGTTGGCCGAAGTATATATGGCCATGACACGCGGCCAAAATAGCTTGATGATGGAGCTGGATAAACCTAATCAAAATATGATTAACGTAGCATCGCAGCTGTCTCAACCGCTATTTATTAAACTGGCTAACGAGGTTGAAATATCTGCACATGAATCTTACTTAGCTGGGCTGGCAAAGTCTGGTAATTGTTTATGGAATACACTTGAATCAGGGGCGGCTGTGGAATTGCAAACTGTTGAGTTACCTGACGTTGAATCGCCCATTGATGAACTGCCAGTTGGTGAATTGGATGCTTTAGAACTGGACGCGTTTGAATTGGAAATAAGCCAAGAAAAATTAGGAAATGAAAATGAAGAATAAAACGATCATAGTGACTGGTGGCGCTGGCTTTATTGGGGCTAACTTTGTACTGGAGTGGATTAAGCAAGGTTTAGGGACTGTTGTTAATTTAGATAAACTTACTTATGCTGGAAACTTGGAGAATCTAGTCACTTTACAGCATAATCCTGCTCATATTTTTGTGCACGGTGATATTGGCGATCAAGCTTTATTAGCCAAATTACTGGCAGAACATCAGCCTTGTGCGATTGTAAATTTCGCTGCAGAAAGTCATGTAGACCGCTCTATCCATGGCCCTGAAGACTTTATTCAAACCAATGTTGTTGGTACTTTTCATTTGTTGGAAGCGGTGCGTGCATATTGGGTCAGCTTAAACGAAGCAGCGCGAATGAACTTTCGTTTTTTACATGTTTCAACCGATGAGGTCTATGGATCACTGGCTAAGGATGAT
>JBEDKX010000180.1:0-3106 GCA_041171965.1 Pseudomonadota bacterium
ATCGCATACCTATTATTTAATGTTAAATGTATAAAATTGGTCCAAAGTAAGCAAAAGGTATTTTTCTACGACCATTAAAATTAAAACAAAGTCTATGAGCCACGCCTATTACCAACTGCCAAACGGACGCGTTGCTGCGATTGATGATGATTGCGATTTTCCGCCATTACACCAAGCGCTTATTGAACCTAACGGCTTAATTGCCATAGGCGGAGATTTATCATTCGAGCGATTATTAAATGCTTACCAGCAGGGCATATTCCCTTGGTTTAGTGATGGCGAACCGATAATGTGGTGGAGTCCTGACCCACGTATGGTGCTTTATCCTAATGAATTAAAAATATCAAACTCACTTAAAAAAACACTCAAAAACTGCCCGTTTGAAATACGCTTTAACACTGCATTTGCTCAGGTAATTAGCGAATGTAGCAATACTGCAAGAGCAGACCAACCCGGCACATGGATTACGGCTGATATTATTGAGGCTTATTGTAGATTGCACGCGGCAGGCTATGCAATGAGTGCGGAATGCTGGTTGGATAACAAATTGGTAGGTGGCTGCTATGGAGTTAAAATTGGCCATATGTTTTATGGCGAGAGCATGTTTCATCATGTGACTGATGCTTCAAAAGTGGCCTTTGTGAGCTTAGTAAAAAGACTAAAAGACCAAGGCGTAGGTTTAATAGATTGTCAGATGAAAACGGCACATTTAACAAGTTTTGGTGCGAAAGAAATTAGCCGAGATGACTTCATATCGCAGCTATCAGAGCTGATAAAAAGTGTCTAAACATTAGTAAAAAATGTATCACTAGGTTTATAATTTTTCCATGACACTGCCCAGCGAACCGCCCTTACAAAAACTACAGTTTTATGTGACTACTGGCTACAACTGTGGCTACTTGTCGAACAGGCTGGCACAAAGCTTAATTGCTTCACCACAACATTTAATTAATGCCGAGGTTTACAGTGGTCTGATTCAACAAGGTTTTAGGCGCAGCGGCATGTTTGCGTACAGACCTCATTGTGAAAACTGCCGTGAATGCATACCTGTGCGTATTATTCTGCAAGACTTCATCGCCAATCGTAGCCAAAAACGCGCCTACAAGCACCACCAAAATCTTGTCACCAGCATTCTACCAGTAGCTTTTCATGCAGAACATTATGCGCTTTATGCCTCCTACCAAAAAGCGCGGCATGCGGATGAAATTGAAACTAAAAAAGATGCGTCAAGCAATAAAAGTCAGCCTAAAAAAATAGACAAATCAGAACAAGATGAGATGGAGCAATACAACAAATTTCTATGTCAGTCCAATGTAGAAAGTGTCATGGTGGAATTTAGAGAAAATGGCCGACTTAAAATGGTCAGTGTGATTGACCTAGTGCGAGACGGGATTTCTGCCGTATACACCTTCTACGAAACCAGCGACACTAAAGTCAGCTTTGGCACTTATAACGTAATGTGGCAAATTGACTGGGCTAAATCGTTAAACTTCCCTTATTTATATCTAGGTTATTGGATTAAAGACAGCCAAAAAATGGCTTACAAACAAAATTTCAAGCCCCTAGAAAAATTAATAGAGGGTGAATGGTTTAAATAAATACGAATAAATTCATGCTGGATTGAATTAGAAGTTATGCACAGAAGGGATATGCTAGCTAAACGAAGCAATAATAATTACCGCATTCAAATAAGCAGTCAGCGGGATAATTTAACAATGTTACAATTCAGTGTGAATAAATTAAAGTTAAACTGAATTGAAAAAAATCGTTATTTTTGGTGTGGGCTTAATTGGCGGCTCGGTTGCGCTAGCTTTAAAAAAAGCTAAGCAGACTAATGCCATGCTGCAAATAGTAGGCTTAGCTCGCACCAGCACCAGTTTGCAAGCCGCGCTTGATTTAGGTGTTATTGATGTCGCCAGCAGCGACATAGCCATTGCGCTTAAAGAGGCTGATTTGGTCTTGATTGCTGCGCCAGTAGCTCAAACAGCCGCCATACTACAAGCAATAAAGCCGCATTTAAATGCCCATACAATAATTACCGATGCCGGTAGCACTAAAGCTGATGTGCTACGCTGTGCAGAGGAAATTTTAGGTGCGCAATTTAAACAGTTTATCGGCGGCCATCCGATTGCTGGCGCTGAAAAAAGCGGTGTAACTGCCGCTAAAGCAGATTTGTATCTCAACAAAAACGTGGTGCTCACACCGACGCCAGAAACTAGCCAACAAGCCATTTTAGCGGCCACTCAACTTTGGCAAGCCTGCGGTGCTAATGTCAGTGAAATGCCAGCCGAAACACACGATAGCATTTTTGCTGCAGTGAGTCATTTGCCGCACTTATTAGCGTTTGCCTTAGTAGACGACATTGCTAAACGGCCTAATGCAGCACAGTTATTTGGCTTTGCCGCCAGCGGTTTTAGGGACTTTACCCGCATTGCTGGCAGCCACCCAGAAATGTGGCGTGACATTAGTTTAGCCAACAAAAATGCCTTATTAAGCGAATTAACTGCCTATCAAGCTGAATTAGCTACCGTAAAAAAGTTGCTTGAAAACGAGGATGGTGCTGGCTTACAAGCTTTGTTTGAACATGCAAGTGTCACGCGGAATGCTTGGGCTTTGGCTAATCCAACAAAAGTAGAAATCTAATGACGTAAAAAATATTAGATTCCAAGTGCTGTATCTAATGCCAAACATTAAAAAATCATAAGTAATAATAAAAAATTAAATTCAAGAATTTACTAAAGAAATCATTAAGAGCAATCATTAAAAGAAATTACCTAAAAATGGAACAACTTACCCTCCCCGCCGCCAGTAATGCTGAAGGTCAAATTACACTACCCGGCTCTAAAAGTATTTCAAACCGCACTTTATTGCTAGCTGCTTTAGCTAATGGCACTACTGAAATTCGTGATTTATTGGCCTCTGACGATACTGCGCGCATGCTCGAAGCCTTAGAGAAGCTCGGTGTAAAGTGTGAAAACTTTGCTGAAAACGCATGGCGCGTAAGTGGGTGTAACGGTAATTTTCCTAATAAACAGACTGATTTATTTCTAGGCAATGCCGGAACAGCGTTTAGACCGTTGACTGCTGCACTGGCTTTTTCTGAAGG
>JBEDKX010000181.1:0-3095 GCA_041171965.1 Pseudomonadota bacterium
TTCAAGCATCTATTAATAAAGGCGTAAAAGTTACGGTGAAATTGAGGAAAAGAGTGCTTGAAGTTGTTAATTTATGACCCCTATTAAACTAATTTTAGTAGACGATCATGCGGTAGTAAGATCCGGCTTGCGACGATTGCTGGAGCTCAATAAATCTATTGAGGTCGTCGCCGAAGCCGGTTGTGGCGAGCAAGCCTATCAGCGCTATGGTGAGTTGCAGCCAGATATTGTTGTGATGGATATTTCGATGCCCGGCATGGGTGGTTTAGAATCGGCAAGGCGTATTATTCAGAGATATCCCGCGGCTAAAATTATTATTTTTTCTATGCATGCCTCTGCCTCATTTGCCTCTCAAGCGTTAAAGTCTGGTGTGCGAGCTTATGTTGCTAAAACTGGAGCGGTGGAAGATTTAATTCTGGCAGTAATAGAAGTTTCCAGTGGAGGAATCTTTATAAGTCCAGAAGTTGCACAAAAGATAACACAGGAAATGCTTTTAGGTCAGGATGATCCTATGCATCAACTTTCAGGCAGGGAGTTTGAAGTGTTCAGATTGTTAGCCGAGGGTAAAAAAGTCGAGGTGGTTGCTGACATGCTTAAAATAAGCCCTAAAACTGTGGCCAATTACTACACGACTATTAAACAGAAATTAGGCGTTGTTAGCCCTGTGGAAATGGTGCGTTTAGCCATACGGCATGGTTTAATTGATGGTTAATTAAGTTACGAAATATTAAGCACCTTACATTAAGTCGATTAAGATTAATCTAGCTTATTGGCAAAGCGTGTTGCTATCTGGGTAAGGGAGGGCTTGCAACTTAGCTGAAATTGAGCCTTTTCTATGGTAAGTTCAATTAAAAATTAACGGCGATTTATCTTTCTTAAGAAATTACGTATTAACTAACTTTAGTTTGATGAAGCTCAATCGGTTGCATCGAAAGATATGTCAAGATTAACGCTTTATTACAGGAGAAAGTTATGTCTTTAATTCACGCGGTAGTATGGGTTGATCATCAAGAAGCTCACGTTATTCAATTTAACGCTAATGCTAGCGAAAGTGAGATCATCAAAACTAAATCTAAGCATGCTCAGGTGCACAAAAGAGCAGGTACTTTAACGGGTGGCCGCAGTGAAGCAGATCAAAGCTACTTACATGAAGTTATTAGCGCGCTATCTGGAGCAGGTGAAATTTTGATTGTCGGCCCAGGCTCAGCAAAATTAGAGTTATTCAAGCACGCTCATAGTCATGATGCAAAAATCGCTGAAAAGATCGTCGGACTAGAGACCGTTGACCACCCAACCGATGGGCAGTTACTTGCTTATGCCAAAAAGTACTTTGTTAAATTGGATAATATGAAAGCGTTGTAATGACTTAGCTATTGATGGCTATGCTGTATTGTTAGGTATGAACAGTTCAGCCATAGTGCTCTAGAAAGGCAAAAGGTCAAACTGTAAGCCTTTGTTTTTTACTACCGGTATTTGGTGCGCCCAAGATGATGCATCTAGGCAACGGAATGAGAGGGTGTACCGTATTTTGTGTAAACGTCGGTTAATCACTGCTGAGGCATTCTTTCCTCAAACTGAATAGTAAACCTATTTAACGCAGGTTTCCAATCACGCAGTGGCATCGTCCATTTCTTGCTGATGTTTTGCAGCGCCAAATAGAACAATTTCATTACAGCCTCATCGTTGGGGAATGAGCCACGGCTCTTCGTTACTTTACGTAAACTCATGTTCACCGACTCGATGGCATTGGTAGTGTAAATAATCTTACGTATTTCTGGTGGATAATCGAAGAACGGTGTGATGCGAGCCCAGTTGTTACGCCAGGATTGTGCTATAGGTGGATAGGCAGCATCCCATTTGCCTTCAAACTCAGTCAGATATTGTTCCGCTTCATCCATCGTTGCTGCGGTGTAAATGCGCTTTAAATCAGCTGCCACAAGCTCCCTTTTATTCCAACCCACGTAATTCAAGCTGTTACGCACCATGTGCACAATACAAAGCTGCACTGCTGCTTTAGGGTAAACAGCCTCAATGGCTTCAGGGAAGCCTTTTAAGCCGTCCACGCAAGCGATAAAGATATCTTGAACGCCGCGATTCTTAAGCTCGGTTACGACGCCGAGCCAGAACTTCGCACCTTCTGTTTGTGCAATCCATAAACCCAGCACTTCTTTCTCACCCTCCATGTTGATGCCGATGGCAAGGTAGATAGCTTTAGCGCGAACCGCGCCAGCATCGCGTACTTTGACATGAATGCAGTCAAGATAGACCACAGGGTAAACCGCATCCAGCGGCCGTGATTGCCATTGCTTCACTTCTTCTGACACCGCATCTGTGACGGTGGAGATGAGCGTCGGGGATATTTCAGTGCCGTACATCTCACTGAGATGGCTTTGGATTTCACGGACCGTCATGCCACGTGAGTACAGCGAGATGATCTTGTCATCAAAGCCTGTCCAGCGGGTTTGGTGCTTGGGAATCAGTTGTGGTTCAAAACTGCCTTCACGGTCACGCGGGATTTCAATCGGCAGTTCACCGAATTCGCCCTTGAGCGTCTTCTGGCTTTTACCGTTGCGGGCATTGCCAGCACTGTTGGTGACAGGCGCATGTTTATTGTGCCCAAGATGCTCTGCCATTTCAGCTTGTAGCGCACGTTCAACCAGTGCTTTAGTGAGTTGCTTGAGAAGGCCATTCTCACCAATTAAATCTTCTGGCTTTTTATAATTGGATAGAAGGCTATCAATTAAATCATTGGGTAAGGCTTTAGGTAAGGTCATTTTTAATCCATTTCTGAAAGTAGCAGTTTCCTGCAAAATGACTATTTACACAAAATTTCTTACACCCTCAGATTTATGCGCGTTTAGATTCTGACCCTGTTCGTGAGTCTATGCAGAACGCAACTGACGCAATGATGAAGGAGTCTGGATTTAATTTAATTTCAAATACAATAAGTCCTAGCTTGGACAAAGCTGATTGATATTATTAATTGTAGGTCTACGATGTATATCGTTGTTAAAAAAATACCGCTAGTTAAAACATGGCCACCCAGTAGCTTAGGTCGGTTTTTCTAGGATTTCGACATTGTAGGTTAGTTGTTT
>JBEDKX010000182.1:0-3092 GCA_041171965.1 Pseudomonadota bacterium
GGACAACGGCAGTGATGCCGAGAGCCCTTCTGATTTTCGTCTGCATCAGTCTGAAATGCAGTTCTATACAGAGCGTATTGCCGCTGCGCAGGAGCTTCGGGGCATTCATCCCACTCCACAAATCGCTGAAAGAAACAAAGAGGCCTTCCTGCATCGGACCAATCACCCGCTGGCCAAGCCATACCGAGAGTTCTTCCTGAAAAACATTTTTCAAAAGAAAAAAAGCGCGCGGCCGGATAACGTTTTTGGAAAATCATTTTAAAGGCATTTTCATTCGAGTCAACATCATGGTAAGAACCATCAAACAATGTAACTTTCACATCAACCACTGGGAAGCCTGCCAATACACCAGATGGAATTGTTTCGCGCAAACCTTTTTCAACTGCAGGAATGAATTCACGAGGCACTGTACCACCTTTAATAGCATCAACGAACTCAAAACCTTTACCTGGCTCGTTTGGTTCCATAATTAGCCACACGTGACCATACTGACCTTTACCACCAGATTGCTTAACAAATTTACCTTCAACTTCAACTTTCTTTTTAATCGCTTCACGGTAGGCCACTTGTGGGGCACCAACGTTAGCTTCCACGTTAAATTCACGACGCATACGATCAACTAGAATTTCAAGGTGAAGCTCACCCATACCTGAAATGATCGTTTGGTTAGTTTCTTCATCAGTTTTAACACGGAATGAAGGATCTTCTTGCGCCAAACGATTTAAGGCAACACCCATTTTCTCTTGGTCAGCTTTAGTTTTCGGCTCAACAGCCACGTGAATCACAGGCTCAGGGAATATCATGCGCTCAAGAATGATTTCATCATTCACGCTACATAATGTATCACCAGTCGTTGCTTCTTTAAGACCAATCGCAGCAGCAATATCGCCAGCACGCACTTCAGTTAATGGCTCACGTGTGTTTGCATGCATTTGCACAATACGACCGATACGTTCTTTTTTACCCTTAATCGGGTTGTAAACCGTATCGCCTGCGTTAATTACACCAGAATATACGCGGAAGAAAATCAGTTGACCAACAAACGGATCAGTCATGATTTTGAAAGCTAGTGCAGAGAATTTCTCATCATCAGATGCTTTAAGGCGAATTTCATTACCGTCACCATCTTCAGCTTTAGTTGGAGGAATATCTGTTGGCGCTGGCATTAACTCAATAACTTTATCTAACATTGCCTGAACGCCTTTGTTTTTAAAGGCAGAACCACAAACCATAGGCACAATTTCAAAAGCAATAGTACGTTGACGCAAACCTGACATGATGTCAGCTTCTGACAAATCACCTTCTTCAAGGTATTTGTTCATCAACTCTTCAGTAGCTTCAGCCGCTGCTTCAACCATGTTCTCACGCCATTTATCGCATTCAGCTTTTAAGTCAGATGGAATCTCACGGTAGTCAAATTTCATACCTTGAGATTCATCATCCCAATAGATAGCTTTCATCTTAATTAAATCGACAACACCTTCGAACTTATCTTCAGCACCGATTGGCACTTGCAAAGGAATTGGATTAGCTTTAAGACGTGAACGCATTTGATCGTACACTTTAAAGAAGTTAGCACCAGCGCGGTCCATTTTATTAACGAACGCTAAACGCGGTACTTTGTATTTATTAGCTTGACGCCATACAGTTTCAGACTGAGGCTGCACACCACCTACTGCACAATAAACCATACAAGCACCATCAAGCACACGCATAGAACGCTCTACTTCAATAGTAAAGTCAACGTGGCCCGGTGTATCAATAATGTTAATACGGTGCTGATCAAATTGACCGGCCATACCTTTCCAGAAACAAGTAGTTGCTGCAGAAGTAATAGTAATTCCGCGCTCCTGCTCTTGCTCCATCCAGTCCATCGTGGCTGCGCCATTATGAACTTCACCAATTTTATGGTTCACACCAGTGTAAAACAAGATACGTTCTGTAGTGGTTGTTTTACCTGCATCAATGTGTGCAGAGATACCAATGTTACGGTAGCGTTCAATAGGGGTTATACGAGCCACGGCTATTACCTTTATTTATAGATTATTACTAAGTTCTTAAGGAGCTATGCAAATGGCCTAAGCATCAACTTAGGCCAATTTTGCAAACATTCAGAGATTAAAATCTGAAATGCGAGAATGCTTTATTTGCTTCTGCCATACGGTGAACTTCTTCACGCTTTTTCATTGCTGAACCGCGGCCTTCTGAAGCTTCAGCCAACTCAGCAGCTAAACGCAAACCCATAGACTTCTCACCACGTTTACGCGCAGCATCACGCAACCAACGCATCGCTAAAGCGCTACGACGTGATGGGCGAACTTCAACTGGCACTTGGTAGTTAGCACCACCAACACGGCGGCTTTTAACTTCAACTAATGGGCGTAAATTTGTTAAAGCAAGCGTAAATAATTCCAACGCATCCTTACCAGTTTTAGCGGCTAATTGATCAAACGCACCGTATAAAATACGCTCAGCAACAGATTTTTTACCGCCTGTCATTAATACGTTTACAAATTTAGACACTTCTTGGCTACCAAATTTTGGATCTGGAAGTATGTTGCGCTTGGGGACTTCTCTACGTCTTGGCATAATTTTCTCTATTCTCTACTTATGTTTTGCTAGCGATTTCTCGAGCAAGGCTTTTAATGAGCCGCTATTTAATAAAACCGATTACTTGGCTTTAGCTTCTTTTGGTTTTTTAGCACCGTATTTAGAACGTGATTGCTTACGATCTTTAACACCAGCAGTATCCAAACTACCACGCACCATATGGTAACGTACACCCGGCAAATCTTTTACACGACCGCCACGCAATAGCACAACACTATGCTCTTGCAGGTTATGGCCTTCACCACCGATGTAGCTAATAACTTCATAGCCATTGGTCAAACGTACTTTTGCAACTTTACGCAAAGCCGAGTTAGGCTTTTTAGGTGTAGTTGTGTAAACACGAGTACAAACACCACGTTTTTGTGGACAAGATTCAAGTGCAGGCACTTTACTTTTTGTGACCACTTTAGCGCGTGGCTTGCGTATTAACTGATTGATGGTTGGCATTGCCTATAACCTCTAAATTATGTTCTCTAAATAAT
>JBEDKX010000183.1:0-3913 GCA_041171965.1 Pseudomonadota bacterium
GGACCTAAACCAACCACCACGGGTCTTGTTTCTAGATTTTCTGGGGCCTGCGCCACAAATTTATAAGAAGTATCTGGAGCTAGTTTTACATGCGGATCTTTGGTTAATTTAGCTAACACTTTCGTTTCGCCCTTAACCGTAACATCCAAGGTGTAGGCTAACAAAATGGCATTGGCTTTACGCGCGTCAATGCCACGTTTGAAAATAGTATATTCAACTAAGTCCGTAGCATTAATGCCTAGCTTTTTGATAACGGCAGCAATAATATCGCTAGGTTTATGTTCAAGCGGTAATTTAATTTCAGTGATTCTAATCATGGTTTAGTTGGTGAGGCCTGATTGAGTTGGTTTAGATAGCTTTGCTAATCTTTTAGATTAAACGAATGATAACTGATGTTAGCAAAAGATTGCTTCTACGCACAAAAATCTATGCCTAAAATTTATGTGACGAAAATTTGCAGCACTTATTGATTGAGCGAGGATAATGGTGAGATTAATTACCAGTTTAAAAAGAGTCACGCATGAGAAAAATGGCAGCAATAATTTTATCTAACACTTTCAATCGATTTTTCGACTCTGAAAAATCTAGCGGCATATTGTTGATTATTTGCACAATCATTGCAATAACCATAACCAACTCCCCAATTGGCCAAGATTACTTAAGCCTTTGGCAAACTGATGTCGCTGGTTTAAAGCTTGAACATTGGGTCAACGACGGCTTAATGGCCATCTTCTTTCTGCTGATAGGTTTAGAGCTGGAGCGGGAAATCTATGTTGGTGAATTGTCCAATATCAAAAATGCGTTACTGCCGATTTGCGCCGCAGTTGGTGGCATGCTGCTGCCGGCACTTATTCACTACTTATTCAATCAGTCTACGCCCACACAAAATGGCGTTGGCATTCCTATGGCAACAGATATCGCCTTTGCGCTGGGCGTTTTAGCCATTCTAGGCAACCGTATTCCAGCCATTCTAGGTAAGCGAATTCCAGCGTCGCTAAAAGTATTCGTCGTGGCTTTTGCCGTCATAGACGATTTAGGCGCGATTGTGATTATCGCCGCTTTTTACACCGCCAAATTATCCGTTGCTTATCTAATAAGTGCGTTGGCAGTTTGGGCGTTATTAATAGTATTAAATCGCTTCTTTAGAGTGATGGCACTTTTGCCTTATCTAATAGGCGGCGTTTTGATGTGGTTCCTCATGCTGAAATCAGGTATACATGCCACGGCTGCCGGCATTATGCTAGCCTTCGCCATTCCTTTTTCGGCAAAAGATGATGATAAGAAATCGCCTTCATACAAGCTGGAACATTTTTTACATACACCAGTCGCATTCATCATTTTACCGATTTTTGCATTAGCCAATACTGGCATTGCGCTAGGCGCGGATTGGTTGTCAGGCCTAAGCAGCGCCAATAGCTTAGGCGTAATCTTGGGCTTAGTGCTAGGCAAACCGTTAGGCGTGACTTTATTTTGTTTTCTCGCCGTTGCGCTTGGCATTTGTCGTTTACCCGCAGACTTAAAATGGCTACATATTGTTGGCGCCGGCATATTGGGCGGTATTGGCTTTACCATGTCTATTTTTATTACCAACCTTGCTTTTGTTGGCAGCCTAGACATTATCAATGCGGCAAAAATGTCGATTTTATTAGCTTCGCTACTAGCTGGTTTTGTAGGTTATTTGTGGTTTATGCTTTTCGGAAAAGCGGATGTAAGTGACTAGGCTTAAGAACTAATTAATTTAAAGTAGATTAAAACCCACACCAAAATCCTTCCCGCCGATCAATGCCACTATAACGGCCTAAGATAATTTAATGCTGAGGCGCTGGTTCTGGATGCAGATTTTTTGGATAAACACGTACCAATAATATGCGCGGACCCACCATTTTTTTAACAACCACATCAAAAGATTTAAAGGCTACGCGCTGACCTTCTTTGGGCAAGTCGCCCAAAGCCCATAAAATTAAACCGCCTATCGTGTCGGCGTCTTCGGATTCAATATCCACGCCTATGGTGCGTTCTAGCGTGTTTAATGGCAGCGAGGCTTTGCCTAATAATGAGCCGTCATCTAATTTCGTCCAGGCGCTTTGTGATTGCCGAAATTCATCGCGAATATCGCCCACCATCGCGGCTAACAAGTTATCTAGTGTAATAAATCCAATCGGCGGTGCATTTTCGTAGCCAACAACGGTGAAATGTGGCGCACCACTTTGTAGCTTTCTAAAAACTTCGGTGGCATGTACGTCTGGCGAAACTTGTTCTACCGGCCTAGTGAGGCTTTTAATGTCGGTAAAGTCAGCATTTTTGCGCAGCGCAACAAAAATATCTTTGATATGAATAATACCTGTCACCATGCCACTGGCATTGATTATAGGGTAGCGACTGTATTGATGCTGTAGCACGCGCGCCATGTTTTCAGCAAAAGAATCGGCCTCAAACAGGGCGACCACTTCATTAAATGGGTGCATTAAATCAGAAACTTCTAACTCTCTAAAATCAATAGCTTGCGCCAGCACCTTCCATTCATCATTGCTAAAAGCATCACTAGGGCGCGAGCTACGCAAAATCAACTTGAGCTCTTCTGAAGAATAATGGGCGTCATGTCCAGCCTTAGTCTTTAACTTCAAAGCTCTAATCACTAAATTAGAACTTTGATTGAGTATCCAGATAGAAGGAAACATCGCCCAATAAAAAACATATAAAGCTGGCGCCGTCCATAAACCCACTCTTTCAGACATACGAATAGCCAAAGATTTTGGCACTAATTCCCCTATGACGATGTGTAAATATGAAATGGTAAAGAAGGCGAAAATGAAGGCAATGCTATGAATCAGCTTTACGTTAGTCACGCCAATCTGCTCAAGTAGCGGCTCGATTAATGCGGCAAAAGCCGGCTCTCCCACCCAGCCTAAACCTAATGATGCCAAGGTAATGCCCAGCTGACAGGCCGATAAATAGGCATCTAAATTGACATGTACTTTAGCTAATATGCGTCCGCGCCAGCCTAATGTTTTTGCGATGGTACGCACCCGTGTGCTACGCAATTTAACCAGACCAAATTCGGCTGCTACAAAAAATCCATTAAGCAACACTAATAGAAAAGCAATAAACACTAACAACAGGTGACTGTTCATAAGTTTGCCTTGAAGGCATTAGATCCAAATTTTAAGATTTTAAATCTCAAGGTTTAGTTGCAATAAATGCCGCAACATTGGCACGGTGACAGGCTTTTTAGTGGTGAGCGACCATTCATCGAGCGCATCTAATGTGGCCATTAAGGTAGATAAATCACGACGTAAATAACGCAGGCAATATTCAACCACCTCGCTTGGCAATCGTATACCACGTTCAGCGGCGTGATTTTGCAAGGCTAAAGCTTTTTCTGCATCGTTTAAGGGCTGTAATTGATAGACCAAACCCCAAGCCAATCGGGTGGCTAAATCGCCTCGTAAATGCATTTGCGTAGGTGCGTGTAAACCAGCGGCAATGAGTGTTCCGCCATTTTCTTTCAGTTGGTTATAGGTGTTAAATAATTCAATTTGCGCATCGTTATCCAGTAAATGGACATCATCCATAACGATGAAATTATGGCTGACTAAGTCTTGATCCACAAAGCTTTGATCGGCCGAGTTTTGATTAGTGAGATTAAGCGCTTTGCAGGCTTGCAATAAATGGCTTTTCCCACTACCTGCTTCGCCCCACAAATAAATAAAGTTGGATGGGGCTTGTTGCGTTAGCACTCCATTTAAGCTGGCTAGTGCCTCTGCGTTTTGCCCTACAATAAAATTGAGTAAAGTCGGTGGCGCCGCCGGTTTAATGTCGAGTAAAAGTTGTTTCATTGCTTTATTTGAAGGCATAGCTGCTTGAATACGTTATTTGATTATTAATTAGAGATTATTCATGGATAGATTAATCA
>JBEDKX010000184.1:0-3005 GCA_041171965.1 Pseudomonadota bacterium
CTTAATAGCGTGCGGCCAAAAGAAATATCTTTCAGAGGCTTGTCAAATATAGGCTCACAAATCGCACGTACTGCTGTTTCTAGCGCTTCAACATTGGTGTCTTTTGGTACCCAGCCAGATTCAATATGTGCCATCGCCACGTCACGGTAATCGCGGTTGAAAAAAGCTAGGAAGTTACGAGCTAAATAATATTTATCTATTTCACTCAAAGTGCCCATAATGCCGAAATCGAGCGCAATATAACGACCGTCATCGGCCACTAATATATTGCCTGGATGCATATCGGCGTGAAAGAATCCATCTCGAAAAACTTGAGTGAAAAATATATTGACGCCATCGCGGGCTAGTTTTGGTATATCGATACCCTTAGCGCGTAGCACATCAATTTTGTTAATTGGCGTGCCTATCATGCGTTGCATGACCATGACTTGCTCACGACACCAATCCCAATGTACTTCAGGAACTAATAAATCTTTATCCGGGAAATTTCTTGCAAGTTGGCTACAATTTGCAGCTTCTAAAGTTAAATCTAATTCGCTGTGCGTGTGGGTTGCAAACTCAGCAACCACTTCACGCGGTTTAAGGCGCTTGCCTTCAGCTGATAAAAACTGGAGTAGCCAAGCTGCCGTATCTAGCAACATTAAGTCTTTGTTAATGACGCTGGCAATGCCAGGACGCAATACTTTTACGGCCACCGGCGTGCCATCTAGCAAGTGCGCAAAATGCACTTGTGCAACCGAGGCGCTAGCAACCGCTATTTGTTCAAAATCAGAAAATACTTCACTAAGTGGCAGGTTGTAAGCTCGCGCTATTGTTTTTTCAATTTCGGCATAGGCAAAAGGCGGCACTTGGTCTTGCAGTTTGGCAAGTTCGTTTGCAATATCTAGCGGAATCAAATCACGTCTAGTAGATAGCATTTGGCCAAACTTAACAAAAATCGGTCCTAGTGCTTCTAGCGCTAGTCTTAGTCTTTCAGCTCGCGGACGTTGTTTGTTTCGCAAAAACAATACTAGGTTAATCAGCCCTTGCAATGGCTTTAGCTTGGTGTGGCTTAAAATGAATTCATCCAGCCCAAACCTAAGTGCGATGAAAATGATGTAAAAAAGTCGAAAAATACGCATATATTTATGGTGTGCTATCTTCAGCGCTGTGGCTGAGTTGTGTAGGTGAATTATTTAAACCAGTGGTTTGATTGTGGCCAGATTTTTGCATTAGCTTCGACAGTCTTTTATCTAACCTATCAACATCTGCGCGCAAGGTATCTACTTGTGAAATAAACATCTCTACATGACGCTTTTTTGCAAGCATGGGGCTTTCTTCTTGCCAGTATTCACTTAACATTTCCGCAAGATTTACGCTGGTTTCTTTCACTGAATGGATGGCGTCACGTGAAAATCCAGCCAGTTTGTTGGCAGAAATATCGCCGACTATTTTGCTTAGATCATCTTCGTAATCCCAGCGCATATTACTAAATACCTTCGCTAGTTCAGCCGCTAAATGGGTGTCGCCTTCAATACTGATTAACCTTTTTGCGGCTTCGTCTTTGGCGATTAAACGCATAGCCAAGCTCAGTGACATTTCTATTGTGGCATCAGGCACATTGGTTTCGCCAGCAATCGCCAGACTTCCATTTTCTAAAATCACTAATGCACTACTCAAAGTAGCAATTTTAATTTGTATAGACTTGCCTGCAAATGGTTTGAGCATTGCATTCGCCCAGCTATTTTGCGAAATTAAATGTTGCAGTAGGCGAGTGGATAATTTTTTCAACATAATAAATGCTTCATTAAGTTTTATAGCCTTTATGCAAGGCCACAACGCCGGCAGATAAATTGTAGTAGTCCACCTTGCTGAGGCCAGCATCTTGCATCATTTGTTTTAAGGTTTCCTGATCTGGATGCATGCGTATCGACTCGGCAAGATATTGGTAACTTTCAGCATCTTTGGCGAGCAATTTACCCATAAATGGCAATAATTTAAATGAATATACGTCATATATTTTCGCCAGTGGCTGCCAAACTTTTGAAAACTCAAGCACTAGTAATCTGCCGCCCACTTTAAGTACGCGATGCATTTCAGCTAACGCTAGGTCTTTATGCGTCATGTTGCGTAAACCAAAGGCCACAATTACGCAGTCAAAGTAATTGTCTGGAAATGGTAATTTTTCTGCATCACATTGCAAAGCGGGTACGTTTAGGCCAGCGTCTAGCATGCGATCTCGGCCAACGGCAAGCATCGATGCATTGATGTCGGTTAAAATAACTTGCCCATCTGCACCCACTTTTTTGGCAAATAGTTTAGATAAATCGCCGCTACCGCCAGCAATATCCAACACTTTATCGCCGTTGCTGATACCGCTAATTTCTACCGCAAAGCGCTTCCAGCCTCTATGCATACCGGCCGACATTACGTCGTTCATCAAGTCATATTTACTGGCAACCGAGTGAAATACTTCGCCGACTTTTTTGGCTTTGTCGGCTTCTGCTACGGTTTTAAAGCCAAAATGTGTGTTGTTCTCAGTTGTCATAGTGTTTACTTAACCCAGTGCTATTTAACTCAATTTAATTCAGGTTTAACGAAAGTTATTATTTGAGCGATTATTTACGATGCACGCCAGCCGCATCTAACTTGCCTAAGTATTCCAGCCACAATGCTTCATAATCACGGCCTAGATCATACAAATAATCCCAAGAATACAAGCCGGTATTGTGACCATCAGAGAACACTAACTTGACTGCATAATTGCCAACTGGTTCTATCGCCACGATATTTACATCTTCTTTATCTAGCTGCAATACTTCTTGACCTAAGCCATGGCCTTTTACTTCTGCTGATGGCGAATAAACACGCAGAAACTCACAAGACAACTGACACTCAGTGTTATTGTCAAATTTTATTTCCAGTAATCTCGATGCCTGATGCAAGCGAATATCAATTGGGCGAGGTGAGTTTGGGTTTAGGCCGCTCATAATTTAGCTATAGTTTTAAAACTAAGATAATAACAG
>JBEDKX010000185.1:0-2998 GCA_041171965.1 Pseudomonadota bacterium
CGCTATAAAGGCTTGGGTGAGATGAATCCATCGCAACTATGGGAAACGACAATGGATCCAACGGTTCGTCGTTTACTAAAAGTACAGATTGATGATGCGATAGCCGCTGATGAAATTTTCACTACGCTAATGGGCGATAATGTAGAACCTAGACGTGCGTTTATTGAAAGTAATGCGCTAGGGGCTAATAACTTGGATATTTAAGTTTGTAGCCTCACTCTAAAGTCGAGATAATTCGCAAAAAGTGAGAAATTAAGAGAATTGTAAAAAGCCCGAAAGGGCTTTTTGCACTTAATCTATTAAGCCGTCTAGCCTTAATTATTGCTAGTAAGTTTAATTAAAGTAAAAACGAAAGCAGGTAGAAATGTATTTTTGCTTGGTTAAACGTTGCCAAAAGTAACCAAATCTAACCGTTAGATAATGTCGTATAAACCAATCAACCAGCCAAATATCAACCAATAGTGAGTGCAATTTCTATGCAAGTCGAATCTAATAAAAACAAACTAATCATATTTGCATGGGCGGCAACCTTTGCACTTGTGGCCATTATTGGTTTTGCTTACGTCAAATGGATTCCCTATTACGCAAAAGCATTTGTTGCTTATAGCAAACATTCTATTGGCGATTCTATTATCTTTGGTAAGGCCAGCGCCGCGCCAGAGGCATCTGTCAGTGCTGCATTAGATTATGCCATTGCCTACGGCAAATCAATCTGGAAGGCCATGCTTTTGGGGCTACTTCTAGGTTCTGGCATTAAAGTGTTGCTACCGTCACATTGGGTAAGTGTTGTGCTTGGCCGCTTAGGCTTTAAAAGCGTGATGTTAGGCGGCCTATTTGCACTGCCTTGCATGATGTGTACCTGTTGCGCCGCGCCTGTGGCGGCTGGTATGCGACAAAGTCGGGCATCGGTGGGTAGCGTGGTGTCTTGGTGGCTGGCTAATCCATTATTGAACCCGGCCACACTGGTGTTTATGGGCTTTGTGCTGGGCTGGGGTTGGGCATTATTTAGGCTGGTATTTGGCATTGCGATGGTGCTTGGCATTGCTTATTTAGCCGAGCGATATACAGAATCAAAAAAACCTAATTTAAACAAAGAAGATATAAGTGCAGAAGATTTAAGTCAGAAAGATGTGTTACGCCAGCATTTACCGCCTGAATCTGAAGTTTCTAGCGACGGTGTAATGCTGCGCTGGGCGCGTGAGTTCATGAGTTTAACCATCAAACTGTTGCCTGAATATCTGGTGTTAGTACTTTTACTTGGCGCGGCCAGAGCGTGGTTGTTTCCAGTGTTTGGCGCAGACGATAGCATAATCTGGATTTTCGCACTGGCGCTTGCTGGCATGCTGTTTGTTATTCCTACTGCGGGTGAAGTGCCTATAGTGCAAGCGATGTTCGCCTTGGGCATGGGCGCAGGCCCTGCTGCTGCGCTTATTATGACACTGCCTGCGGTCAGTTTGCCATCACTAGTAATGTTGGGCAAAGTGTTCAGTGTGCAAATGCGCTTGCTGATTGCGATTAGCGTGGTGCTGTTCGGCATTATTGCTGGGTTTGTGGCTAAGTTTTTGTTTTAGTATGAAGCTATTCTAAAGATCGACACTAAATTATGGCCAATTATAAACTCATAGCAATTTCACAAGCATTAAACGCTTACGACGACATTCTTGATGTTCGTTCGCCGGCTGAATATGCTGACGATCATATTCCTGGTGCGATAAGTGTGCCAGTTTTGAATGATGAAGAGCGCGTGCGGATTGGTACTTTGTATAAGCAAGTGTCACCGTTTGAAGCAAAAAAACTAGGCGCAGCATTGATTGCCCGCAATATTTCCCAGCACCTAGAAAATCAATTCATAGACCGGCCAAAATCTTGGCGACCTTTAGTGTATTGCTGGCGTGGCGGCATGCGTAGCGGGGCAATGGCTCATATTTTGGCGCAAGTGGGTTGGCAAACTGCGCAACTGGAAGGCGGCTACAAAAGCTATCGACGCCATGTGTTTACGGCTTTAGAAACCTTGCCTCAGCAATTTGATTTCTGCGTGATTAGCGGCAGTACCGGCTCTGGAAAAAGCCATCTTTTGCATGCGCTGGCCGATGCTGGTGCGCAAGTATTGGATTTGGAAAAACTAGCCCAACATCGCGGTTCATTACTTGGCAGGTTGCCAGACCAAGCGCAACCGTCACAAAAAACTTTTGAAACCCGCATATGGGATGTGCTGCGTACCTTTACGCCAAACCGCCCTGTGTATATTGAAGCGGAAAGCCGTAAAGTCGGTGTATTGAGCTTGCCCAATGCGCTAGTTGAACGCATGCGTGCCTCTAATGTGATACGGGTAGAAGTACCGCAAGAGGTGCGTGTAAATTTTTTAATCGAGGATTACGCACACTTTTTACAAACGCCTAATTTATTAATTGAACGTTTGCCCTTACTGGTAGAGTTGCATGGCCATGAGGTGACTGACCGCTGGTGTGATTTAGCCCGCCAAGGCGAATGGGCTGTATTGGTAGGTGAGTTGTTGGCGCAACACTACGACCCTGCTTACAAACGTTCGTCTGGCATGGGATTTCGGCCAGTAGATCAAGCCAAAGTGTTAAAATTAGATGCATTGGATAGCGCTAGTTTAGGCAAAGTTGCTGCAGATTTGATTCAGAATGAAAGATAAAATAATGACTAAAGTTCGACTTACCGAGTATTCACACGGCGGCGGTTGTGGTTGCAAAATATCACCCGCCATACTTGCAAAAATTTTAGCTGGCATTCCTCAAGCGGGCTTGTTTCCGGATTTATTGGTTGGTTTAGAATCTAGCGATGATGCTGCGGTGTATCGTTTGAACGATACGCAAGCCATTATTGCGACAACCGATTTTTTTATGCCTATCGTAGATGATGCTTACGACTTTGGTCGTATTGCGGCAACTAATGCGCTGTCAGATATTTATGCCATGGGCGGACAGCCAATTTTTGCGCTGGCGGTGGTCGGCATGCCGATTGATAAATTACC
>JBEDKX010000186.1:0-6637 GCA_041171965.1 Pseudomonadota bacterium
GCCTAGACATTAATCCATGGATTGCTTCAGTTGGTTTCGGTAAAAAATTCTAATTTAGAGTATTTAACATAATTTAAATACCGTTATAAAGTTTCCCCTGGTTCCACCTTAGCCCCTGTTATTTTTAGCAGGGGCATTTTTTTGCTTGTGTCATTGATCATTGCAGATTTTAGCTACATGAGAAGTCATTCAAGCACAAACAAAAAAGCCGATGGTTAAATACCATCGGCTTTTTACATTTACAGCGTGAAGTTAGATGATTTTAGAAAAACGCGCTCTATTGCGGTCTGTTTGCAAGTAGCGATCAAACAACATAGCCACCGCACGGACAAAGAACCAGCCTGTGTCTGTGACTTGTATGCCGCTATCTTCTAGCACGACCATGCCAGTGCCTTCTAAGGCTTTTAAGGCCTCTAATTCATTGGCAAAGTAAGTTTTAAAATCAATCAAATAGGCCAAGTTAATTGATTCATATTGCAGTTCGCCTTGGCACATTAGCGCCATAATCACGGCACGGCGCACTAAATCATCACGCGTTAACGCGAGGCCACGCACCACTGGAAAGCGGCCTTGGTTTAAGTAATCGTAATATTCTTCTATGGTTTTAGCATTTTGGCTATAAGTAGCACCGACGCGGCCTATGGCTGAAACGCCTAAGCTAATTAAATCATAATCTGGTTGTGTGCTGTAGCCCTGAAAATTACGATGTAAGCGGCCTTGGCGCTTGGCAATGGCTAAGGCATCGTCTGGTAGGGCAAAGTGATCCATGCCTACATAGACATAACCAGCTTTTAAAAACGCGGATAACGCATCGGCTAGCATGGCTATTTTAGCCGGCGCTGCTGGCAATTCGTATTCACTAATGCGGCGTTGTGGTTTAAAGCGTTCAGGCAAATGCGCATAGGCGTAAAGTGCTATTCTGTCTGGTCTTAGTTCAACTATTTGCGCTAATGTACGAGAAAATGACTCTGGCGTTTGCTTAGGCAAACCGTAGATTAAGTCTACATTGACTGATTCAAATTTTAGACGTCGTGCAGTTTCAACCAAAGAAAAAACTTGTTCAGCTGGCTGAATTCTATGCACGGCTTTTTGCACTTCTTCATCAAAATCTTGTACGCCAAAACTTAAGCGATTAAATCCTAGTGCAGATAAATGTGCTAAGCGTTTATCGTTGACCGTGCGCGGGTCTACTTCAATGGAATATTCACCGCCTGGTGCCAACACAAAACTACGCTTAATCATGGACATTAGTTCTGATAATTCATCATCTGAGAAAAATGTCGGTGAACCGCCACCTAAATGCAGCTGAGAAATAGTTTGTCCAACACCTAAATGTGCAACATGCAAATCAATTTCGCGGCTGAGATAGCCTAAATATTCGGCACTGCGCTCATGGTGTTTGGTTACAATTTTATTGCAGGCACAAAAAAAGCATAGCGATTCACAAAATGGAATATGCACATAAATAGATAAAGGCAAAGCCATGCCGCCAACACGCCGTTGCGCCAAGGCTTGCTTATAAGATTCTTCAGTAAACGCTTCGACAAAGCGGTCTGCGGTAGGGTAGGAGGTATAGCGCGGCCCTGACACATCAAACTTCTGCAACATTTCAGTTGTTACGCCAGGCATAATAAACTTGGTGCTGTCGTTTGTGTTTATTGCAGTGTTAATGGCAGACATTTCTTGCTCCTATAATAGGCGTTTACTTTGACAGTTTTGCTACAAAAAATCTTTGACACATGTCAATAGATTGTTAAGTGCGCGCGCCTATATCATTTTTAGCCGGTATCTACCAAAGTAACAACATTTGAAATGCCAAATTTTGTCACAAAAATTTATAAAAAATGTTGCTTAAGCTAGCTACAATAGTATTAAAGCGGTATGCTTAGAGATAACTAAAAATTAGAAAAATATGAAACCTGAAACCATTACTGAAGCCATTAAAGTTGCTTGTTCAAGTTGTAACTTGCGTGAACTTTGCATGCCTATTGGTTTTACCTCTGACGATATGCAAAAGCTGGATAGTGTAGTGGCTACCCGCAGACGTATCAAACAGGGCGATAATTTATTCAGTAATGGCGATTCTTTTACGTCTTTATTTGCTATTCGTACCGGTTTTTTTAAAACCTGTGTGTCTGCCGCAGATGGTCGTGATCAAGTGACTGGTTTTCAAATGGCTGGTGAAATTATTGGCTTAGATGGCATTGTCAGCGATTATCATAGTTGTAATGCGGTTGCGCTTGAAGACGCTGAAGTTTGCGTGATGCCATTTGCTAATGTAGAAGATTTGTCGCGCGAGTTTCCACAATTGCAGCGCCATGTGCATAAAATTATGAGTCGTGAAATTGTCCGTGAAAATAGCGTGATGATGTTGTTAGGTAATATGCGGGCAGAAGAGCGGCTTGCGGCATTTTTACTTAATTTAGTGCAGCGCCTTCATGCGCGCGGATTTTCTCAGTCTGAGTTAACGCTCAGAATGTCACGTGAAGAAATTGGTAGTTATCTCGGCATGAAGCTTGAAACCGTTAGCCGTGCTTTTTCAAAATTTAGTGACGAAGGCATCATCGAAGTAAAACAGCGCTATGTGCGTATTATTGAACCGAATGCCTTAAAAAAGATTTTCAACCCAGAAACATGCACTTAGCGATTTACTAGTCGAGTAATTCTGGTTTAAGTTGCACTGCAATGAATGACTGTTTGACATGACTTTACAAAACTTCCTCACTGTTTCCGATCACAATCGCGATGTTAGCGGCATGAAATACGTCTACCCAGTAGTTTCTAGGCGCGCTGGTGGCGTTTCAATAGGCATTAATCTCAATATCAATAATGCTTGTAATTGGCGCTGCTTATATTGCCAAGTGCCAAATCTTACACGCGGCACGCCACCACCCATCGCTCTCGACGTGTTAGAGGCTGAATTAAGATCTTTTTTGACCTACGCGCTGCATGGCGACTTTATGCTGCAATATGTTGCCGAAGGTGATCGGCATCGAAGGTGATCGGCATTTGCAAGATGTTGCATTTTCTGGCAATGGCGAACCGACTAGCGCTAAGGAGTTTCCTGAAGTGCTGGTGTTGGTTGAAAAAGTGCTGCGTGAGTTTAAGTTGCTAGGTGATGAGATTGTTGAAAATCAGCCTCAGCCTATTAAAGTACGCCTGATTACCAACGGCAGCCTAATGGACAAGCCATCCGTGCTGAAGAGTATTCGCCATTTAGCCAAATGCAATGGTGAAGTTTGGTTTAAGTTGGATGCAGGCACAAAAGCGGGTATTGCACGTATTAACGACGTAAACATCAATCCACAAACTCATCTAGCACGGCTTAAACAATGTGCTGAATTATGCCCAACATTTATACAAACCTGTATGTTTGCACTGGATGGAGAGCCTCCACATGAAGATGATATAGTTGCTTATCTAGAACTAATTTCTCAGGTGCAGCAGCAAGTGCAAGGTGTGCATTTATATGGTTTGGCCCGCCCGTCTTATCAGGTAGAAGCCCCAAGATTGAGTCGATTGTCGCCCGAGTGGCTGGAAACTGTAGCGCAACGTATACGGCAATTGGGTTTTACCGTTTACGTCAGCCCTTAATGCGCGTCTGCTAAAAATCCTGCGACTGCGCGCTTAAATGGAGCAATTCGGTTACCTATTCTGATGGCGCTTGCCCGTAAAAACTTGGCTGGTGGACTATCGCTAGCGTAAATTTTTGCAATAGCGTGCGTAGCCAAAAATAAGGGTCTAGTGTTACGGCGATGGGTTTTTTCGTAGCGCAATAGCAGGCCGGCACTGCCAATATCATGGCCTGCCGCTACAGCGGCTTTTATTTCAGCAGATAAGCTTGCCAAGCCGGTTAAGCCAAAATTAAAGCCATGCGCGGTGACTGGATGCATACCAACGGCTGCGTCGCCGATTAATGCAAACCGCTGCCCAATCAAACGTTTTGCATATACGGTGACTAAGGGGTAAGTGTGGCGGGTAGAGCTTAATCGCATGGGGCCTAGTCTTTGTTTAAAGCGTGCTGACACCTCATGATTAAAATCATCTTCACTGAGTGCCATCAAGCGATTTAATTCATCTGGCGGTAGCGTAATCACCACCGATGAACGTAAACCATTCATGGGTAACAGTGCTAACGTCTGGCCGTAATCAAACCATTCCCATGCCGTATGTTCATGCGAAATAGGGTGGTCCATTACGCAGACCATCATGGTTTTGCCAAAGTCGTGTATATCTGCGGCAATGCCCATGGCGCGTCGTGTTTCTGAAAACCGGCTATCCGCCGCAATGACTAACTTGGCATTAATAATTTCACCATCGGTAAGCGTTATTTGAGCTTGGTTTGTATCGGTTTTAATATTTAATACTTGCGCTTCTGTTCTGAGCGTAATGGCAGGCGAGGACTTAACTGCAGCATAAGCTGCTTTGCGAATAAGGTGATTGGCTAGCAGGTAGCCGAGTTCGCTATGCTGGGTATCGGCGAGCGCTGTATTTTTAGATGCTGTATTTTTAGATGCCGTATTTTCAGATACTGTATTTTCTGACACTGTATTTTCAGAACGTGTATTTTTAGCGCGTATATTTTCAGGGCCGATATTTAACGATAAAAGCGAAGAGCCGTTGAACACCCGCGCGTCTCGCAGAGCACGCATTAATTGTGCAGAATGATGCGTAAGGGCAATTTCGCGACCATCAAAAGCCGGTTCGGCTAAGGCTGCTTCAGTTTGGCGTTCGATAATGGTGATTTTTAAGCCAGTGTCAGCCAATGCTTTAGCAAAGCATAAGCCTGTTGGCCCAGCGCCTATGATTGCAATATCAATATTGGTTGGCATGATTTTGCTTAATTAAGCTTAGGTTTATCTAGGCACCAAAAATACTGATTTTTCAGTCACAATTTCTTTACTCTCAACCGCTTCAATTTGAAACTCGATTTTATGTGAGCCGGTCTCAAGCGTGCCGTCAGGTATTTTCAAATCCACAATCAGCCAACGCGATTCAGCAGGTTTCACCATAATGGTTTTACTATGCGACTCATGTTCAGATTCTTCGTTCTCAGTCACTGCTTCTGACTCGATTTCTAAATCTTTAATGCCAGTTGCACTAAGCTTGTAGTGTTGTACAGACTCAGTACCATTCATAATTTGCAGGCGATAGACATTTTCAAGCTTGCCATCATCCGTTAATCGCGCCATCACGCCACGGTCACGTACCACATCGACCCTGAAATGTGTTCTAAGCCATAAACTAGTGATTAAAGCAGTAATGATTAAGCCTAAAATTGAAGCGTAGATCAAAACGCGTGGACGTAAAATACGTTGCACCATTTGCTTATGCGTCCACTTATTTGTAATCGCATGTTGCGTAGAGTATTTAACTAAACCACGCTCATAACCCATCTTATCCATCACTGTGTCACACACATCGGCACAAGCACCGCAACCAATACACTCGTATTGCAAACCTTTGCGAATATCAATACCGGTTGGACAAACTTGCACACACAAGCTGCAATCAATACATGCGCCTAATGGTTTTTCGTTAGCACTCACGTCCGCTTTACGTGAACGTCCACCACGTGGTTCGCCACGTTCTTCATCGTAAGTCACAATAAGTGTATCGTCATCAAACATCGCACTTTGAAAGCGCGCATAAGGACACATGTATTTACACACTTGCTCACGCATAAAACCAGCATTGCCATAGGTGGCAAAGCCGTAAAAACAGATCCAGAATATTTCCCAAGGGCCTAGGCTAAAGCTCAAAATAGAAGAAGCAAGCTCGCGTATCGGTGAAAAATAACCAACAAAGGTAAAGCCGGTGATTAAGGCAAACACAATCCAAACAAAGTGCTTAGTGCCTTTTCTGACGAATTTTTTAGTGGACATCGTAGCAGCATCAAACTTCATACGGCTTGCGCGATCACCTTCTATTTTTCTTTCTATCCAAAGAAAGATTTCAGTGTAAACGGTTTGTGGACAAGTGTAACCACACCATAAACGGCCAGCAATGGCTGTAAAAAGGAAGAGTGACAGCGCCGATATAATCAAAATCGCAGTCAAATAAATCAAATCTTGTGGGTATAGCACTAAGTTGAAAATATAAAAGCGCTTGGCTTCTAAATCAAACAATAAGGCTTGGCGGTGGCCCCATTCTAACCAAGGCACGCCGTAGAAAAATAGCTGGGTGAGCCAAATCATGACCCACCGCCATTTGGTAAAGAACCCTGAAACGCTACGCGGGTAAATCTTGTCTTGCGCTTCATACAGTGAAATAACAACCTCGTTTAAGGGGACTGCTTTTTCATCTTTAGCCGCTGGTTTAGCGACGGGTTCTTTGTTCATTGTTCCTACTTTCTTTAAAATACTTTTTTACGGACTTAACTTAATTACTTGTCAGCCTTGTTAGACAAACCCCAAACATATGAAGCTAGTACGTGTATTTGTTCTGGAGAGAACTTACTACCTTGCGCTGGCATTTGGTTAACTTTACCCTCGTTAATGCGTTTGATAATAGCCGCTTCGCCAGCACCATGTAACCAAATTTTATCAGTTAAGTTTGGTGAACCAATGTCAGTATTACCTTTACCTTCAGGACCATGACAGGCTGCACAAACGGCAAATTTCTCTTTGCCTAATGC
>JBEDKX010000187.1:0-2977 GCA_041171965.1 Pseudomonadota bacterium
CATCAATATAAGGATAGAAAATACCCATCGCATTTGAACCACCGCCGACACAGGCAACAACAGCATCTGGTTGGCGACCGACCATTTCTTGCATTTGAATTTTGGCTTCTACACCGACAACAGCCTGAAAATCACGCACCATCATTGGATACGGATGTGGGCCTGCAACTGTACCGATAATGTAAAAAGTATTATGCACATTGGTCACCCAATCACGCATGGCTTCATTTAGTGCATCTTTTAGAGTTTTAGAACCGCTTTCCACTGGCACTACTGTAGCGCCTAGCAACTTCATTCTAAAGACATTAGGCGCCTGGCGTTTGATGTCTTCGCTACCCATGTACACCACACATTCAAGGCCCATACGAGCAGCAATAGTAGCGGTAGCAACGCCGTGCTGACCGGCACCAGTTTCAGCGATCACGCGTGGTTTACCCATACGCTTAGCTAATAATGCCTGACCTACGGTATTGTTGATTTTATGTGCGCCGGTATGATTTAAATCCTCACGTTTTAGATAGATTTGAGCACCACCCACTTTATCTGACCAGCGTTTAGCATGATAAACCGGGCTAGGACGGCCTACGAAGTGCTTTAGATCATGTGCAAATTCAGCCAAAAAAACTGGATCATGACGATATTTTTCGTACATCATACGCAACTCGTCTAGCGCCTCAACCAGCGTTTCCGCTACGAAAGTACCACCAAATTGTCCAAAATGTCCGCGTGCGTCTGGCATATCATAAAGCTGCATGTTTAGTTCTCCACATAATACTTATTCAAATTTTTTACTATTTAAGACTAGATTGAGCACCCAAAAAATACCCGTTAAAGTGTAAGCGAAACTAGATAAAACATTTATCAGACTACTCACAAGTAAACTTGTTGCATAAATGCAGCAATTTTATCTGCATCTTTAATTCCTTTTGACATCTCAACGCCACCGCTAACATCTACCGCATAAGGCTGTACTTTTTGTATGGCCTGCGCTACGTTATCTACAGTTAGACCGCCAGCCAGTATCACAGGCTGAGCCATCTGCTTTGGAATTAAATCCCAATCAAACACATGACCGGTGCCCCCCATTAATCCTTCGGTATAAGTATCAAGCAATAAAGCTTTAGCGGCAGAAAAATCAATAGCGCATTGTATCAAATTCGTGTCCGGCTTGACACGAATAGCCTTGATAAAAGGTAATGAAAATTGGCTACACGCTTCAGGCGTTTCATTGCCATGAAACTGTAGTAAATTGATTTTTACTTGAGAAATGACTTTGTTAACAAAACTAGCCTCAGCATTTACAAACAAGCCAACTACACTGACAAAAGCGGGTATTTGACGTGCAATTTCTTGAGCTTGGGCAATACTAACATTACGCGAGCTCGGTGCATAAAACACCAATCCAATCGCATCGGCACCATGTTTAACTGCAATTAAAGCATCTTGCACACTGGTAATGCCACAAATTTTGACTCTAACTCTCAAATAGATACCCACAAAAAAACATTAAATACTTAGTAAAAATTCAAACGCTATTGTAACGCTTAAATGAGTATATTGACTGATTTGGCGGTGGATTTGAGTGTTGGTAATCCCCATTTTTCATCATACCCAACCGCTGTCAGATATAAACCTGAAGGAGAAAATGTAGGCGGCGACAATGTACGGTCACGCTCTTGTAGCAAAGTTTTAATATATTCAGGAGGAAAAGAGCCTTTGCCCACATAAATGAGCGCACCTATCATGTTACGTACTTGGTGTTGCAAAAAAGCATTCGCAGTGAAATCAAATCTAAAATATTGCCCTACCTTACTGACATCGGCTTTCTGCAGATGCTTGATAGCCGTTTTTGCCTGGCATTCAGAAGCCCTAAATGCGCTAAAGTCATGCTCACCGAGCAAGTAACTGGCCGCTTCAGACATTGCAGAAAAATCTAAAGGTAAATGAAACCAACCGGCCTTTGTCGCCATTAATGCCGATGAAACCGGTGCATTGTAGAGCAGATATTGATAACTTCTACTAAAAGCAGAATATCGTGCATGAAAGCCCTCATCCACCTCGCACGCCCATTCCACACGTACAGTATCTGGCAAATAGGCATTAACACCACGCACCCAAGCTGAGATCGGGCGAATACTATCGGTATCAAAATGTATTATCTGACTAAGTGCATGCACACCTGTGTCGGTTCTTCCCGCGGCGTGCACTCGAACTTCATGTAGCGCGATAGTTTTAATGGCTAGCTCTAACGCATCCTGAACACCACATTTAGCTGGCTGACTTTGCCATCCGCAAAAACCAAAACCATCATAAGCTATACCTAGCGCTATTCTCATGTGAACACCTTAAAAGCAGCTAACATCAATGCGCTCGACACCATACTAACAACTAGCAATTTATCCACATAGTTAAAGGCTGGAGATTGCAACATAAGCACTTCTTCTACCTGCAAGCTATTCGTAGCAGCATGCAGCTCGTCAAGTCGACTAAAACTGTGTTTAAATTGCTCTTTCTCTGCCAGCGCCTCTACGTAAGACAAGGTCAATAGTATTCTAGCGGTAAATCGCTCGGTATTAATACCGAATACTTTTAATGGCGTGAGCAGTAGATATAAACCCAGCATAAGCTGTTGCTTAGAGCTCATTGAAAAAAGAATACTTAAACTCGCTAACGCAATAATAAGTTTAATTATTTGCAATAATCCAAGCGCCGAACCTTCAAATGTCGGTGCGTAATTGAGCGGAAATAATTCAATATATTGCCCGGGAGTAGCAAACGCGTAAATGATAAAAATTGACATGAATAACCAACGCATACGCATGATTGTTCGTACAAACGGTTTAAATTGCAGCTTGAGTGCCAATACCGTGACCACTATACAAAGCAAGTAAATAAGCTGATGACTTAGTAAACTACTAAGCACTAATAGTGTGATAAAACATAGTATTTTTACAAATGGGTGCATAGCGCCAGGTCT
>JBEDKX010000188.1:0-2962 GCA_041171965.1 Pseudomonadota bacterium
GCTTACTCATTTGGGAGTACTTTTTTTATTTACAATATCAACAGGAGTAAACGTTATGCGTAAATCACTATTATCAATTGCCGTTTTAAGTGCGCTTGCCTTACCAACTATATCATTTGCTGCGGATGCAGTGGCACCAGCAGCTGAAGCAACTCCAGAATGGACAGTCCCGATGAATGTAGGTTTTGTGTCTGACTATATTTTTCGTGGCCAATCACAATCATGGGGCAAGCCATCTGTTCAAGGTGGTATTGAGCTAGATCATAAATCAGGCCTTTATGCTGGCTTAGCTTTTGCAACTGTTTCAGCTAATTGGTTGCCAGGCGCCAGCTATGAAACTGACATTTACGGCGGTTTCCGCAACTCTTTCGCTGACACTGGCGTTGGCTATGATGTCGGTGGTATCTATTATGCATATCCTAGCGGTGACTGGAATAAATCAATATTTCCATCAAACAAAAATAGTCTAAACACTTTTGAAGTTTATGCTGCTTTGAGTTATAAATTTTTATCAGTTAAGGCTGGACGTACATTAACAGAATACTTTGGTTGGAATCTTAACAATTCTGGCGTTGGTGTTTTTAATACTAATGCCCCAGATTCTGGCGCATCGGGTGTCACTGGAAATACCAAAGGTTCATATTTCTATGAAGCTAATGCCGCTTATGAAGTATTGCCAACTTGGACAGTGAGCGGACAATTGGGTCGTCAAATCATTGCTGAATCAACGGGTTTGGATTGGACTTACTATAAACTTGGTATGACCAAAGCTTTTGCTAATAGCTGGTCTGTAGGTGGCTTTTACTCAGGCACCAGTGAGCCTGCGGCTTATAAAAACTTCGCTAGTTTGTCAAATGCTGCTGGCACGTTAAATAATGGTGGCACGTCAAATGTTGCCAAAGACCAAGTATTCTTAACTATTGGTAAAAGCTTTTAATTAGATGTTCTAAAATAACAGGCATGGAGCAGGCTAAACTGCTCTATCGCCCGCTTAGCATGAATTTTGGAGGTAGTTATGAAATTTGTATCCGCAATTATCAAGCCATTTAAGCTTGACGAGGTTAGGGAAGCATTGTCTGCCATTGGCGTACAAGGCATTACTGTTACCGAAGTAAAAGGTTTTGGTCGTCAAAAAGGCCACACTGAGTTGTATCGCGGTGCTGAATATGTTGTAGATTTTTTACCAAAAGTTAAATTAGAAGTCGCGATTGATGACCATCTATTAGACCAAGTGGTAGAAGCGATTGAGAAGTCAGCGGCTACTGGTAAAATTGGTGATGGCAAGATTTTTGTCTTTAATCTTGAGCAAGCCATTCGCATCCGCACCGGTGAAACCGGCGTAGAAGCTCTATAAGGGGATTAAAATGAAAAAAATACTTTCGATACTTGCCTTAGTAAGCGCATTAGGCTTTGGTCTAACCGCTAATACTTTTGCAGAAGATGCCGCGCCTGCAGTTGAAGCTGTAGCAGCGGTTGCCGTTGAAGCACCAGTTGCCGCAGTCACGCCAGTCGCTAGTGCTGAAGTGGCCGCAGATGTTGCAGTTGCACCTCCAGTTCCAAATAAAGGCGACACGGCATGGATGTTAGTCGCAACTATATTAGTGACCTTAATGGCTATTCCGGGTCTAGGTTTATTTTACGGTGGCTTAGTGCGCCAAAAAAATATGCTGTCAGTCTTAATGCAAACATTCATGATTTTTTCATTAATGGGCGTACTTTGGGCAATTTACGGTTATAGCGTAGCGTTTACCGGTGGTAACCCATTCTTTGGTGGTTTAGCTAAAGCTTTCTTGTTAGGTATTACACCAGATTCAGTAGGCGCCACATTTAGCAAAGGTGTTGTGATTCCAGAGTTAGTGTTTGTTGCGTTTCAATTAACTTTTGCGGCAATTACGCCAGCGCTAATTATTGGTGCTTTTGCAGAACGCATGAAATTCTCAGCGATTATCGCATTTATGGTGTTGTGGTTCACTTTTGCTTACTTACCTATGGCACATATGGTTTGGTATTGGGACGGTCCTGATGCAATTACTGATGCAAAATCACTAGAAACAGTCATGGCAAATGCAGGATGGTTATGGGCTAAAGGTGCAATTGACTTTGCTGGCGGTACAGTAGTGCATATTAATGCGGGTGTGGCTGGTTTAGTCGCAGCATTAATGGTTGGCAAGCGTATTGGTTACGGTAAAGAATCAATGGCACCTCACAGCTTAACTTTAACTATGGCTGGTGCAGCATTACTATGGGTTGGTTGGTTTGGTTTCAACGCTGGTTCTAACTTAGAAGCAAACGGTTATGCCGCATTAGCTTTGCTTAACACAATGATCGCAGCCGGCGCAGCAACAGTATCATGGGCATTTGCTGAATGGTACATAAAAGGCAAGCCATCTATGTTAGGTGCGGCTTCAGGTGCGGTGGCTGGTTTGGTTGCTATTACGCCAGCTTGTGGTTTTGTTGGCCCAATGGGTGCAATCATCATCGGCTTACTAGTTTCACCAATCTGTTACTTTATGGTTGCCAAAGCAAAATACGCACTTGGTTATGATGATGCATTAGATGTATTTGGTGTGCATGCTGTAGGCGGTATTTTTGGTGCGCTAGCAACGGGTGTGTTTGTAAACCCAGCGTTAGGTGGCATGGGCGTGTCTGACTACGTTGCCAATAAAGTAGGTGAATACAACTTTGCTGCACAAATGACTGCACAAGTTTATGCGGTTGTAACAGCGGTAGTAGTTTCAGCAACGGTTTCATTCATTGCATTAAAAATCATCGATGTATTAATCGGTTTACGTGTAAGTGAAGAATCTGAGCGTGAAGGCTTAGATACAACAGAGCACGGCGAGCGCGCTTATCACGCTGAATAGTAATAAATAGCTTAACTAAAAGTAGCCTAGCTAGAAATTAGCAAAACTCACTAAATAGTTAAACTAAAAAAACGGGCGCCGAGACGCCCGTTTTTTTA
>JBEDKX010000189.1:0-4829 GCA_041171965.1 Pseudomonadota bacterium
GCTCAAATCTTCTGAATCACGGTCATCATCGCCTGATTCATCTGACTGGTGATGATCTTCACTCACTTCGTAGCGCGAGAACATATATTCAAGCATTACCGTAGTGAGTAAAAACTGCTCGCCACCTTCAGCTTTTTTCAGCATTTCTACTGTGGCAGTTGCCCAAGGTTCAAACTGCACGCAAGGCGCAATTGAATCCCATGAAGGGAAACCAGATGGCTCTTTGGGTAGATAATTTAGAATAGCTTTTGCGTCTTTGACAACAATACTTTTATGAAAAGCCACCGCCATCATTTCCGGATTAGAGTCCATCATCGGCATCAGGTCGGCAATTTGCGACCGTCGATCTTTGAGTCTTTCTTTTAGCACATCACTGCCCCCTGAATCAGTTTTCAAGTCATCAATTTCGGCCACGTAAGTAGCCATCAAATCGGTAAAATATCGAGATATTCTCATTCTTTTAAAACTCCATCAAAGTAGTATTGCCAAATCTCGTGCGCAGTCTCAGTTGGGTTATCCAACAAACTTCGCCTACGATTTTCGTCATAAGCACTGCGTTTATTAATATCGGAAAGTATTTCGTAAGCTTCCTGCACCTCCCTGAACATTGCAGGGGCATCACTAGATGCATTTTTATCAGGATGTAACTGAGAAGCTTTCTTACGATAAGCATTTTTAATCTCGCTCAAGGCGACATTGGCTGCTACGCCTAATACTGCATAATAATCTTTCAACTTTTCCACCTAAGTTTAGCTTATCAACTTAAAGAATTAATCTTGCAAACTTACAACCCACGCATAATACATGCGATTGAAGCTTATTTTGTGCTTAGTCCCGTAACTTTTGCGCTTAATCAAATAAAATTAGTTAAGTTTCAACTAGGATGTAAACTGATTGATACGTAATATTTTACATTTACCATAGAATTAAACATCAGTTAGTTGTTCTTTGGCGAAACTGATTATTACATAAGTTTTTTTATTTTAATTTAGGAGCTTCTCATCATGAATAAATCACTCACCATTATTTTAACGGCTACCTTAGGTTTAGGCTTAAATTTATCTACGCCAGCATTTGCTGATCACGACGACATGGGCGAGCATTGCAAAATGCATACTAAAAAAACCTTTGAAGAAGCAGATAGCAACAAAGACGGTAGCTTAGATAAAGAAGAAGCTAAAGCGGCCTGTAGCAAGAATTTTGACATGATGGATACTGATAAAAATGGCACCGTCAGCAAGGAAGAATTAAACGCTTGTGGTCGTGGCAAACATGATAAAAAATCTGCAGCTAGGCATGAAAAACACTCTAAAGAATTTACTGCTGCAGACAAAGACAGCGATGGCACACTAACGAAAGATGAAGCTAAAAAATTACCGCGTGTTTCTAAAAACTTTGACGCAATTGATGCAGATAAAGATGGCACCTTAGATCGTGAAGAAATTCATCAATTCATGCATAAACATAAAGGTATCTAAGCATTAAATGCATGATATGTAAATTATAAATGTGCGGTAGATAGTTTAATCAAAAAAATGCCGCCATTTTGTTTGTAAGGAGATCTGACAATGAAATCAATTCAAATTTTCGACCCCGCAATGTGTTGTAACACTGGAGTCTGCGGTGTAGATGTAGACCAGCAACTAGTAAGCTTTTCTGCGGATATTGATTGGGCTAAACAAAATGGCGCACAAATCGAGCGTTTTAATCTTGCACAGCAACCTATGGTTTTTGCTAATACGCAAGCGGTAAGAGAGTTTCTTGAGCGCTCTGGACAAGAGGCGTTACCGCTAGTTTTGGTTGAGGGGAAATTTGCTTTGGCTGGGCGTTACCCTAACCGAGCCGAGCTATCTCGCTGGGCTGAAATTAGCGAACCTGCTACAGAAGTAAAACCCAGCGAAGGCTGTTGCAGTGGTGGCAAATGTTGTTAAGCCTAACTTGGCTTAAAGCTAATACTATTAAACATATAGAGACATTGTGATCACGATGAAATTCCTTGAGAATCCTCCACGGTTTCTATTTTTCACTGGTAAAGGTGGCGTCGGTAAAACGTCTATTGCCTGCGCTTCGGCAATCCAACTAGCCGAAGCTGGCAAACAAGTGCTATTAGTGAGTACAGATCCAGCGTCTAACGTCGGCCAAGTTTTTGGCATTAGTATCGGCAACAAAATCACAGCCATTCCTGCCGTGCAAAATTTAGCCGCTTTGGAAATTGATCCGCAAGCCGCAGCACAATTATACAGAGATAAAATTGTTGGGCCTGTACGCGGCTTATTGCCAGAATCCGTGGTTAAAGGCATAGAGGAGCAACTTTCAGGTGCTTGTACTACAGAAATAGCTGCGTTTGACGAGTTCACCGCACTGCTGATAGATTCACCATTGACCGCCGAATACGATCACATCGTGTTTGACACCGCGCCTACCGGACATACGATACGACTATTACAGTTGCCAGGTGCTTGGAGCGGCTTCTTAGAAGAAGGCAAAGGAGACGCTTCGTGCTTAGGCCCGCTAGCAGGACTCGAAAAACAGCGCGAGCAATATAAAGCAGCGGTAGATGCATTAGCAGACGCCGAAAAAACGCGTTTGATTTTAGTGGCTAGAGCACAGCAATCTACCTTGCGCGAAGTCGCACGTACACATGAAGAATTGGCTTCAATTGGTCTGAAGCAACAATATTTAGTGATCAACGCCCTATTACCAAAAATTGAAGCCGAAACTGACGCATTAGCCGCAGCCATTTACAAGCGCGAACAAGATGCCTTACACCATATTCCTGAGGTTTTAAAGGCGTTGCCACAAGATATGGTGCTACTTAAAGCGTTTGATTTGGTCGGTCTGGATGCACTACGCCAGTTGCTAAAAAATACGCCTTGGCATCCGCAAAAAACCATTAATAAAACACTATTAATTGATAAACCTAGCCTTTCTAAACTGGTTGATAAAATTGCGGCAGAAGTAGCGGTTGAGTTAGCACACCGTGGATTATCTGTGCACCTCACCACTTCAGATCCTGCCGCGCATTTGTCTGAAACTTTATCTGGAACCTTAAATGGGGTGCTGGATAAGCTGACAGTCAGTCGGATTGATCCACACGCCGAAACTGAGCGCTATCGTCAGCACGTACTTGAAACTAAAGGCGCTATGTTAGATACACAAGGTCGCGCATTGCTAGAAGAAGATTTACGCTCGCCATGCACTGAAGAAATCGCTGTGTTTCAAGCGTTTTCACGCATTATTCGTGAGGCTGGCAAAAAGTTTGTGGTGATGGATACCGCACCGACTGGCCACACCTTATTATTGCTAGATGCTACCGGCGCCTATCATCGAGAAGTGTCTAGGCAAATGGGCAATACCAGCTTACATTTCACCACACCGATGATGCAGTTGCAAAATCAACAGCAAACCAAAGTACTTATCGTCACGCTTGCAGAAAAAACGCCAGTGCTTGAAGCTGCTAACTTACAAGCTGATTTACGTAGAGCTGGCATTGAGCCTTGGGCATGGGTGATTAACAATAGCATTGCCGCAACCTTCACTAGCTCGCAATTATTGCATCAGCGCGCCTTTAACGAACTCACTGAAATTGATACGGTTGCTACTAAGCATGCGAAACGTTACGCAATTGTGCCCATGCTTAAGGATGAGCCGACAGGTGTTCAGCGCTTATTAGATCTTTCTGCTTGATCTTTTTTGCATAAAAATTAAGCTACTATCGCATACACACGTTAACAATACACACGGTCTTGATTGACGTTCACTAGCTACAGCACGTATCATCCATCTCTATGAAAACACCACAAAGACTAGAACCATTACTCGAAGACGGATTAATTGACGATGTTATTCGTCAATTAATGAGCGGCAAAGAAGCCACCGTATATGTTGTACGTTGCGGGGATGATGTGCGTTGCGCTAAAGTTTACAAAGAGGCTAATAAGCGTAGTTTTCGCCAAAGTGTGGATTACACTGAAGGCCGCAAAGTAAAAAATAGTCGTCAGTCACGCGCGATGGAAAAAGGCTCTAAATTCGGCCGTAAAGCCCAGGAAGAAGCTTGGCAAAGTGCCGAAGTTGATGCTTTATATCGCTTGGCCGACGCTGGTGTGCGCGTACCTAAACCATACAATTTTTACGAAGGCGTATTAATCATGGAGTTGGTGACGGATGCCAACGGCAACGCGGCACCCAGACTAAATGATGTGGTTTTTACTGCAGAAGAAGCACGCATCCATCATGCTACTTTAATTAAAGAAGTGGTGCGTATGTTGTGCGCTGGCATTGTGCATGGCGATTTATCTGAGTTTAATATTCTGATCAGCAGCGATGGCCCAGTAATTATTGATCTACCACAAGCCGTTGATGCCTCAGGTAATAATCACGCAAAAGAAATGCTAGAGCGCGACGTAGGTAATTTAAGCGCCTACTTTGGACGCTTTGCGCCTGAACTACTCAGCACGCAATATGGCAAAGAAATCTGGGACTTATATTCACATGGTAATTTAAAATTGGACAGTGAATTAAGTGGTCGCTTTAGAGAAAGTAATAAAGCCGTTGATTTAAAAAGCGTCATGCGTGTGATTGATGATGTGCGTAAGGAAGAAGCGGCGAAACAATTGCGTAAGTTAGAAGCGCAAGAGTCGCCGGATTAATTAAGCCTAGTGCCAAATTACTTATTTGAGCTTGCTAGTTTTTAAGTTTATTTTTTAACTCGCATCTTTCAAATATTGACGCCAGCCACCCAAATGCGAAATATCAACTGCATTTAAAGTCGCATAGTGTTCGCATAAAAATCCGTTTACATGACTGCCATCCGCTAAACTTAAAGTACC
>JBEDKX010000190.1:0-2953 GCA_041171965.1 Pseudomonadota bacterium
GACTTAATCAATGCCGATAAGAAAGATTCAACCGGCATCTGTTTTATTGGCGAACGGCCTTTTCAAGAATTTTTAAGCAAATACCTGCCACGCGAACCTGGCGACATCAAAACACCTGAAGGTAAAACTGTTGGTCGTCACGAAGGTTTGATGTATTACACATTAGGCCAGCGCCAAGGTTTAAAAATAGGCGGTAGCCGGGAAAGTAATGGCGAACCTTGGTTTGTGGCAGCGAAAGATATGCAAGCCAATGTACTGATTGTGGTGCAAGGACATGAGCATCCGCTATTATTGAGCGATGGCTTAGTCGCCAGCCAACTGACTTGGATAGACAATGAAGCACCCATCACCAACTGGGTTTACGCTGCTAAAACACGCTATCGCCAACCTGATGCCCCATGTGAAATTGATCGTTTAACCGCTAATGAAGTAGAAATTAAATTCGGTCAAAAACAATGGGCCGTAACGCCAGGGCAATCAGCAGTCGTTTATGAAAGTAATGTTTGTCTAGGCGGCGGTATTATCACTGCAGCTATTTAAGGGACTGGCTGAGTATCTTGAAATGATGGCCGTTTGTGCAATGCTATTTGCAATTCAGCTAAATTTGGATAATCAGTCGCCAAGTCTATAACTGCAGAAAATCGCAGATTAACATAGGCTAGCATACAACCCACTGCAATATCAGCTAAACTAAAAGCACCATTCACGCACCATTTAGATTTGCCTAGCGCACTGTTCTTAGCTAAATCATCATTAAGCACTTGCAAACCTAAGCTGACTTTACCCATTTGACGCGCTATAAAATTGGCATCTTGCATAGATTCTTCTTTACGCTGCTCTATCATAGTGGCTACCGCAGCGTCACAAACACCATCGGCAAGCGCTTCCCAACGGCGTACTTTAATTTTAGAATTAGAATCTAGCGGTAGCAAATGTGCGACTGGCGTGCGGTTATCTAAATATTCCACAATAACAGTTGAATCGTAAAGACTATCGCCATCATCAAGAATCAACACCGGTACTTTGCCCAATGGATTGTATTGCTTAACAGGACAATCTGGCGAGGCTAGCACTACTTCTTCAAGCCTAAGTTCAATGTGCTTCTCGGCAGCGACGATCCGTACTTTACGCGCATAAGGGCTATTTGGAGTGTATAAAAGTTTCATCATCAGTTCGAACTCAAGTCCAAAATATTGTGTTTAGCAGAAAAAAGTTATTAAGTAGAAATATAATCAAATGGAAGTGCTGTCTTTAAGTGCTTAATTTAAGCTAAAAAGTTTCCTAATTTTTACTGATTATTAATCATCGCTAGCATTATAATTCATTCAACTCTTTACGTTGACTGCCATGACATTATTTAACAAAAAATACCCCTACGCTTCAATCGAGTTTAATCAACTGGTTAGCAATCAGGTACAGGCAGCGCTAGATGAAGACATTGGCACTGGCGACCTGACTGCACAACTTGTGCCAGCGACGCAGCTTGTTAGGTCAACCATTATGGCGCGCGAGCCAGCGATTATTTGTGGCATCGCTTGGGTGAACGCCTGTTTTAAACAGATAGATGCAAATGTCGAAATTGTCTGGTACATAGTTGAAGGCGAGCGCGCCCAAGTGAATCAAGTCCTATGTGAAATTAAAGGCTTGGCTCGCACTTTGCTAACTGCTGAACGTTGCGCACTCAATTTCCTGCAAACCTTATCAGCCACTGCTACTGAAACGCGCAAATATGTAGATGCCATTGCTGGCACACAAGCTCAAATTTTAGATACCCGTAAAACTATTCCTCATTTACGTTTAGCCCAAAAGTACGCTGTCACCGTGGGTGGCGGCCAGAATCAGCGCTTAGCTTTATATGACGGTATTCTTATTAAAGAAAATCATATTGCTGCAGCAGGTAGCATTGCTAAGGTAATGGCTCAGGCATTCGCGCTCAGCTCCGAACCTGCCTCTGCAAACAAAACCGCATCAAATGCAAACATCAGCATACAGATTGAAGTTGAAGACTTAAACCAGTTACAGCAAGCCTTAGATGCAGGCGCTACCAGCATTTTACTGGATAACTTTAGTACGGCTTTATTAAATGAAGCGGTGCGAACCAACCAGCAATTTGAAAAACCGGCCGTTCTAGAAGCATCTGGCGGTATCAGCTTAGCTAACGTAAGGGAAGTTGCACTGACTGGCGTAGATAGAATTTCAATAGGTGCTATTACTAAAAATGTGCAGGCAATTGATTTTTCTATGCGGATATTAAGCGAGGAAATTAAGTGAGATATTAAATAATAAATAAAAAAATAGTTCTAAGTTAATAGCATAAAGCATACTTCCATATGACTAAAAATCATCATTTTGAATCTTTACACCATCGATTTGTCATTAAACTATCATCCTTGACCAAAACCGTTCAAACCGTTATGGTGTAGGGTTGGTATATAAGCACCAAAAAATCCACTAAATCTAATAAAAACAAGCCTTAGTTTAGTGAAAACACGCTCAATATGCCGGATTAGATGATCCGCGTTATTAAAAAGCTTAAAAAATTTAAAGTTAAAAAAATCTAGTATGGACCAAAGCATGGAACAAAGTTCTAAACAATTTACTGGCGCAGAAATATTAGTTCGCTGCCTACACGAAGAAAACGTTGAGTTTGTATTTGGCTATCCTGGTGGCGCAGTTCTAAATATTTATGATGCAATTTACCATCAGGATAAATTCAAGCATATTTTGGTGCGCCACGAACAAGCAGCAATACATGCAGCTGACGCTTTTTCACGTTCAACAGGTAAGGTAGGTGTAGCGCTTGTAACTTCAGGCCCAGGCGCAACCAATGCCATCACCGGTATTGCTACGGCTTACATGGATTCAATTCCTATGGTCATTATCAGTGGCCAAGTACCAACATACGCCATTGGTGAAGATGCGTTTCAAGAGTGCGATACCGTTGGTATTACTC
>JBEDKX010000191.1:0-4805 GCA_041171965.1 Pseudomonadota bacterium
ACCAAAGGAAGTCTGTAAGCCGATATAGCTGAAGATATAGCCGCATGAGAAAAATTGATATTGCAGTAGTTGATTATGGCATGGGCAACTTACGCTCAGTGTCTAAAGCTTTGGAGCATGTAGCGCCAAGTAAAAATGTACTTGTGACAAGCAATCCAGATGATATTGCTAATGCGCATCGCGTGGTATTTCCTGGGCAGGGGGCTATGCCAGATTGTATCCGTGAGCTAGATTTGCGTGGATTGCGTGATGCCGTATTGGATGCTGCAGAAAATAAGCCTTTTCTAGGTATTTGTATCGGCATGCAAATGCTTTTTGATCATTCGGAAGAGGGTGATGCGGCAGGTTTAGCATTGTTAAAAGGCAATGTTAAGCGTTTTGCAGCGGCTGATATGAAAGATAGTAGCGGCGCAAAACTTAAAGTGCCACATATGGGCTGGAATCAGGTCTATCAGGCTAAGTCGCATGATTTGTGGCAAGATATTGCAGACGGTGAGCGTTTTTATTATGTGCATAGTTATTATGTGCAGCCTGATGATGACAGTCTTACATCTGGCTATAGTGAATATCCAAACCCCTTTACCAGCGCGATTGCCATCAATAACTTATTTGCGGTACAGTTTCATCCAGAAAAAAGTGCTAATGCAGGCTTGCAAATGTTAAGTAATTTTGTTCGCTGGCAGCCTTAGGCCTGAACCTATTTTAACTATCGATATGTTTGTTAAAACAGTTTCAATCTCTCAATGTATATTTACCCTATTTAACCTTAACTACACTTAATCACATTATGTTAATTATCCCAGCAATTGATCTCAAAGACGGCCACTGTGTAAGACTAAAGCAAGGCTTAATGGAAGAATCCACAGTGTTCTCAGAAGATCCGGGAGCAATGGCTCGTCACTGGGTTGATCGCGGAGGTAAGCGCTTGCATTTGGTGGATTTGAACGGTGCCTTTGCTGGAAAGCCGGTCAACGAAGCCGCTATTAAAGCTATCGTAAAAGCGGTCGGCGGTGATATTCCAATTCAGTTGGGGGGTGGTATCCGCGATTTAGAAACCATAGAGCGCTATTTAGATAGTGGCATAGATTATGTGATCATAGGCACTGCCGCAGTTAAGAATCCTGGATTTTTGCATGAAGCTTGCTATGCATTCCCCGGCCAAATTATGGTTGGTTTAGATGCAAAAGATGGCAAAGTCGCCGTTGATGGTTGGTCTAAGTTGACTGGCCACGATGTGATTGATTTAGCCAAAAAATTTGAAGATTATGGTGTTAACGCCATTGTTTATACGGATATTGGCCGTGATGGTATGTTGACAGGCGTGAATATTGAGGCAACGGTTGCGTTAGCTCAAGCGCTCAGCATTCCGGTCATTGCTTCAGGTGGCGTCACCAATTTAGATGATGTTAGAAAGCTGTGCGCGGTTGCTAGCGAAGGTATTATTGGTACGATTACCGGTCGTGCAATTTACGAAGGTACATTAGATTTCACGGCAGCACAGAAACTTGCTGACGAGCTAAGTTAATGAGTTTAGCAAAACGTATCATTCCTTGCTTAGATGTGACCGATGGTCGCGTGGTTAAAGGCATTAACTTTCTTGAGTTACGTGATGCAGGTGATCCTGTTGAAATTGCCAAGCGCTACGATGATCAAGGTGCAGATGAACTTACTTTTTTAGATATTACCGCTAGTTCTGATAATAGGGGTTTAATCCTGCATATTATCGAGCAAGTGGCTTCACAAGTGTTTATTCCACTAACGGTTGGGGGTGGAGTACGTGAAGTGGAAGATGTTCGCCGCTTGCTTAACGCGGGCGCTGATAAAGTGAGTATTAATACCACAGCGGTGTTAAATCCGCAGATGGTGGCCGACGCGGCGAGCCGGTTTGGTTCGCAGTGCATTGTGGTGGCAATTGACGCTAAAAAAGTGGACAACCAACCATTTCAATGGGAAGTATTTACCCACGGTGGTCGCAAAGCTACCGGGCAAAGCTACCGGTTTAGATGCTGTGAAATGGGCTGAATATATGGCTAAACTAGGTGCAGGCGAGTTGCTAGTCACCAGTATGGATAGAGATGGCACTAAAATTGGCTTTAATAATCCATTGAATCGTGCGATTTCTGATGCAGTGGATATTCCAATTATAGCTTCCGGCGGTGTTGGCAACTTGCAGCACTTGGTCGATGGTGTTCAGCAAGGTGGTGCAGATGCAGTACTTGCCGCCAGTATTTTTCACTACGGTGAATACACTGTTAAGCAGGCAAAAGAATATATGGCGCAACATGGCATAGAAGTTAGACTATGAACTGGCTTGCAGAAGTACACTGGGATGCAAACGGCCTAGTGCCAGTTATCGCACAAGAATTCGATTCTGGCCGTATACTGATGTTTGCCTGGATGAACCGCGAAGCTTTACAATTAACTTACGAAACAAAACAGGCTGTTTATTGGTCACGCTCACGCAATAAGCTTTGGCGTAAGGGTGAAGAGTCAGGGCATGTACAGAATGTGCATGAAATTAGGCTTGATTGTGATGAAGATGTGATTCTCATCAAAGTTGAACAAGTCGGTGGCATTGCTTGCCACACTGGCCGACACAATTGTTTTTTTAAAAAATTAGATAACGGTGACTGGGTTATAGACCAAGCTGTGATCAAAGATCCAAAAGATATTTACTAGAAAAAAGTTACTAAGCCATATTATTAAGCACCAATATCGACGGAAATCAATCAACGTGAATGACACATTAAACCGCTTAGCTGAATTGTTAGAACAACGTAAAAATGCTGATCCTCAGTCTTCTTATGTGGCTAAACTCTACGCTAAAGGCTTAGACAGTATATTAAAAAAAGTTGGCGAAGAAGCTACGGAAACGATTATTGCTGCCAAAAATGGTGATAAAGAACATCTAATTTATGAAACAGCTGACTTATGGTTTCATACATTAGTGATGCTTGCACAAGTAGGCTTAAAACCTCAAGACGTATTAGATGAATTGGCTAGGCGTGAAGGTTTGTCTGGGATAATCGAAAAAGCATCACGATTAGAAGAAGGTGTCTAATAGTGAGTGCTAACTGTATTTTTTGTAAAATTGTGAATGGCAGTATCCCATCTAAAAAAATCTATGAAGATGAGGACGTGATTGCTTTTAATGACATTAATCCATCGGCAAAAGTACACTTTCTAATTGTGCCGAAAATGCATATTGACAGCCTTGCTAGTTGCGATATGCAGCATCAGGATTTGTTAGGGAAAATGTTGTTGCTTGCGCCTAAGTTGGCAGAAGAGCAAGGTTTAGCAGGTTTTAAAACCCTGATTAATACGGGTGTTGATGGTGGGCAAGAAGTGTTTCATATTCATTTACACGTATTAGGCGGCGGTAATAAATTACCATAAACCTAGATTAATTGTGATTTAATAATGTTAATAGTAACGTTATATTTTGGAGAGTCATCATGGGATCATTTAGCATTTGGCATTGGTTAATAGTACTGTTGGTGGTTGTGTTGATTTTCGGAACAAAAAAATTACGAAATATGGGTAGCGACGTAGGTGGGGCGGTAAAAAACTTTAAAGAAGCCATAAATGAAGGACAAAGTACGGCAGATGTTCCGCCGAATACTATCAAAAACGAAACAAGCACCAACTTAATTGAAGTGGCAGTAGCTGAAGTGCCGGCACCAAAAGCAGCTCCTAGAAAGCGTGCTCCAGCTAAAGCTAAAGTTGCAGTCAGCGCTGAGACAAAAAGCCCGGTAGCTAAATCTGCTGCTGCCAAAACTACTGCCGTTAAAACTACAGCTCCTAAAACAACGGTTGCTAAAACCGTGGCGCCAAGAAAAGCCACAGCTAAAAAATCTACCAGCTAGATCGACATTAAGAGTGCAAGTAAATGTTTGATGTTTCTTTTTCTGAGCTCATTGTAATCGCAGTGGTTGCGCTTATAGTGATTGGACCTGAAAAGTTGCCAAAAGTGGCACGCACGCTAGGTGCTTTAACTGGACGTATGCAAAGATATGTGGCACAAGTTAAAGAAGAAGTGAATCGTGAAGTGCGTTTTCAAGAGTTGCAGCAGTTGCAGCAAGAGATTCAAGCTACAACGACTAAAACGCAAATAGGTTTAGAGCAAAAAACAGAGTCATTTAAGCAAGATTTATTGGATTTTGACGTGAATGCCGATACTGAAAAGCTCAATAAGGAAACTGCTGGTGATTTCCAAATCAAGGATAGAAGCCTCTAGTGACACCTACCGATAATTTTATTTCACATTTAATCGAATTGCGTGATCGCTTATTACGTATAGTCATTGGCTTCGTTGTTGTTTTTGTGGCTTTTTTCCCATTTGCTAACAATATTTATGAGCTCCTTGCCTCGCCGTTATTAAACAAACTTTTACCTATTGGCGGTCAAATGATTGCAACAGGTGTCACTACCCCATTTTTTGTGCCGATGAAAGTGGCAATGATGGCGGCATTTATTGTTTCATTGCCTCATACCATGTATCAGGTATGGGCATTTGTTGCTCCTGGTCTCTATGCGCATGAAAAGAAATTCATGATCCCTATGATTGTTGCCAGTAGCTTGTTATTTTTAGCGGGAATGAGCTTTGCATATTTCCTTGTATTCCCAGTGATATTTGGCTATATCGTTAATACGGCCCCACATGGCGTAGCTGTGATGACCGATATTGGTAGTTATCTAGACTTTGTACTGACCTTATTTTTCGCCTTCGGGCTAGCATTTCAAGTGCCAATTGCGGTGGTGATGGCGGTTCGCTTTGGCTGGGCAAGCACTCAAACTTTACAGCA
>JBEDKX010000192.1:0-4206 GCA_041171965.1 Pseudomonadota bacterium
AAAAAATGCCGGCCTAAAAGCCACGCTTCCTAGACTTAAAGTATTAAGTCTGTTTGAAAATAGTAAGGAGCGGCATTTATCGGCTGAAGATGTTTACAAAATTATGCTCAATGCAGGCGAAGACGTTGGCTTGGCCACGGTTTACCGTGTATTAATGCAATTTGAACAGGCCGGCTTATTAATACGCCATCATTTTGAAAGTGGTAAAGCGGTATTTGAACTGGATAATGGCGGCCATCACGACCATATCGTCTGCGTAAAATGCGGTCGAGTTGAAGAGTTTTATGACGCAGAAATTGAAAAAAGACAACAAGAAGCCGCTGAATCGCTAGGCTTTGAAATACAAGATCACTCTTTAACTATTTACGTTGTATGTAAAGACCTGCCTTGCAATAAAAATTAAGTGAGCATTAGTCATTGATTTTATAAATCCAAGGTTTATCGTAAATTTAAGATTTTCTGGCAATTTAAGATTTTCTGGCAATTTAAAACTTAGCCGAGATTAAAGCGCCAGCATTTCTTTTGCGTGCTGACGAGTCATTTCTGTAATTTCTAAGCCGCCTAGCATGCGAGCAATTTCTTCAACCCGCTCAGCTTCATCCAGCACGGCAATGGTACTGAGCGTTTGCGCATTGACTAAAGATTTACTAACGCGCAGGTGATGCGAGCCCAACGCCGCTACTTGCGGCAAGTGAGTGATGACTAACACTTGGCGTTGACTAATGCTTCCATCATTCACTGACTCACCTAATTGTTTGAGTAATTGACCAACTACCTCGGCCACTCCACCGCCAATACCAACATCAACCTCGTCGAATATCATGGTTGGAATACTTTCTTTTTGTGCGGTCACCACACGTATCGCCAAGCTAATGCGAGATAACTCACCACCCGAGGCTGTTTTAGCCAGCGGCTTAGCGGCAACGCCGGCATGTCCCGCCACTAAAAATTCCACCTGCTCCAGCCCATTGACATTAGGCGTTTGAGATATTTTTTCTGGCATGCTTTTATCAAGCGCATTCTTATCATTCGAGCTAAGCGCCACCTCAAACTTACCACCACTTAAAGATAGGCGCTGCATTTCTGCGCTAATTTGTGTGCTTAATTTGGCTGCCGCTAGCTGGCGGCCTTCACTCAAACTGTTAGCCAACTGCATGTATAAAGAAAGCGCTTGCGCTTCTTGTTTAGCCAATTCCCCATCGTTGGCAAATAATGCGAGCTCTGCCATACGCGCTTGCGATTGTGCTAATAACGCAGAAATTTCTTCAGGTTGCACGCGGTATTTACGTGACACATTATGTATATTTTGGATTCTCGCATCTAGCTCTGCCAGCCTTGCCGGATCAAGATCGGCACGCTGAAGATATCGATTTAAAAATCGATCCGTTTCTTCCAGTTGTATCATCGCCGAATCAAGCGTTTCAACAGCCTCACTGATTTCAGCATCATATTCGCGCAACTGTTGCAGCTTGTGCTGCACTTGTGAGAGTAAGCGTATGGCTGATAATTCGCCCTCGCTCAACAAATCTCGGCATTGTTCGCCACCAGTAATTAAACTAGCGCCATTTGATAAGCGTAAATGTTCCTGCTGCAACTCATCCCACTCAATAGCACTGAGTGATAGCTGCGCTAACTCTCGCGCTTTATCGCGAAGTTCTGCAAGCTCGTCTGCATATTGACTGGCATTTTTTTCAGATTCTAAGCGTTGTTGATGAAGCTTGTGCCAAATTTTAAAGTGCGCTGAAACTTGTGAGGCCAACGCTGAAAGTCCACCGAAATTATCTAATACCAATCGTTGCGTAGCCGGCTTTAATAGGGAGTGATGGGCATTCTGGCTGTAGATATCCACCAATAATTCGCCCAACTCTTTTAGTTGCGATACCGTAACAGTTGCGCCATTAATATAAGCACGTGACCGACCATCGGCAAACATTACGCGGCGCAACACCAGTTCCTGACCATCGGTTTCCAGCTCGGCTTCTGCTAGCCAAGCGCTGGCCTCAAGGTTATCAGCGATACTAAAAATAGCGCTAATTTCTGCTTTATCGCAACCTGTCCGAGTCACGCCGCCCTCACCACGCGCGCCTAAAGCTAGCGATAGCGCGTCGATTAAAATAGATTTTCCGGCACCTGTTTCACCGGTTAATACGGTAAAACCTGCCTCGAACTCTAAATCGAGTTGATTGACGATTACAAAATCGCGTATGGAAAGACTGCGCAACATAAGATTTCAACTAAGCCTAAAAGTTAAATTCATAAAATTTTTGTGTAACATTTTTTTGATAGTATTTATTTTTTAATAAAAACCAAATCTGACTAAATGACTGGTGATAAAAATTAACCCCAGTTAAGTTTATTACGCAACATGTCAAAATAACAATAATCACTAGGATGAAGCAAGGAAATAGTCTTTTCAGCACGCTTAACCACTACCGTGTCGCCGACTTCTAAGGTAAATTGATATTGGCCATCAAAACTAATTTGCGCCTCATCAAAATGCACCAAACTCACCTCAATTTTACTCGTGCTATTCACTGCAATCGGCCGATTACTCAAAGTATGCGGACAAATCGGCACCAGCGTAATAGCCTCTAAATTTGGGTGTAATATTGGGCCTCCAGCAGAAAGTGCATAAGCAGTAGTGCCGGTTGGCGTACTTAAAATAAGGCCATCACTACGCTGCTTATGTACAAACATATGATCAATAGTGACTTCCAGCTCAATTAAACGTAAGCCACTTTTAATCACCACATCATTTAAAGCATAATTAGAGTGGAATATTTTACCTTGCCTAATCACATCGGTGGCCAGCAGCATACGTGGCTCTTTAATAAACTCACCGGCCAGAATGCGGTCGACTTCCAACAGCATATCCTCTGCACGTAAATCTGTTAAAAAGCCAAAGCGCCCGTCACAATTGCCATGTCTGCTTTATGGCCAATATCGTCCAACGACACCACGGAAAATTCGCTTAATTGTGCGTGTTTTGCGGTTTGCGATTCAATACATACTTTTATATTTTTTGACTGCAAATGCTGCGCCAAAGTCACCAAATCAGCCCGCATAAGTTGCAGCGCGGCGGGGTTCATGTATTTACCAATAATGGCGATGGATTTAAACGAATTTTGCATGTCGAAATTAAATCACAGTTGCGTGCTGATACAAAGAAAAACAACAAACTAAATGGTTTAAATACAAATTAGCTGAATTTATAGGATTTAATCACTAAACTTAACCAAGCCCTTGTTAAATTAAGGCAAAATACCCATGTTAAAAATATTACTTTATTGACACACTCAGAAACACCAATATCGGAATCATTAATCACGGAAACATTAATCAGTGGATAAGCGCGCGCAAATATTACTTAAAACCTTAGTTGAACACTATATTAGTGATGGTCAGCCGATAGGCTCACGCACATTGTTACAACATTCCGGTTTGGACGTCAGTGCTGCAACCATTCGTAATGTCATGAGTGATTTGGAGCAGCTAGGCTTCATCGCCAGCCCACACACTTCCGCTGGGCGCATTCCAACACAAAAAGGTTATCGTCTATTCGTAGATTCTTTACTCACGGTACAGCCACTAAATACACAAGCCATCCAGCACCTAAAAAACGGTTTATCTTCACCAAATCCTAGCGAATTAATTAACAGCGCGGCCGACATGCTTTCGCAGCTCACTCAATTTGCCGGCTTAGTGATGATTCCTAAACGCAAGCGCATTGCCTTCAAACATCTAGAATTTTTACCTTTATCCGATAAAAGAGTGTTGGTAATTATTGTCACCAGCGACGGCAATGTGCAAAATCGCATCATCATTGCCGACAAACTTTACTCTCCGAGTGAGCTGGCTCAGGCCAGCAACTATTTTAACGCTAATTTTTCAGGGCAAACCTTTGACGAAGTCCAACAAAAGCTACATCTAGAACTCAAGCAAATGCAAACTGATATGAACCGCTTGATGTCTGCCGCGCTAGATGCCAGCAGCAAAGCAGTGGACAACGATAAAGATGGCGTAGTCATTGCCGGTGAGCGCAACTTACTGCAAGTAGATGAACTTTCTACCAACGTAAATAGTTTACGTAAACTATTTGAGGTTTTTGAAAGCCGGACTTCATTAATGCAATTATTGGATACAAGCCAGCGCGCGGAAGGCATTCATATATTCATAGGCGGTGAAAGCGGTTACTTACCTCTAGAC
>JBEDKX010000193.1:0-2902 GCA_041171965.1 Pseudomonadota bacterium
AAGAATCCAACGCCACGCGCACAGAAAGCAGCACAAGAACTGGAAACCATTCTGTTAAACATTATTTACAAGGCTAGTAAGGGTGATTTGTAGGGCTGCTTTTAATTTACCCAGCGTTGAATAAACCAAGCCGCAGTTAGGCTGGCCGGCCATTCGCGGTATACTTCGCAGTATTCCTAGGCGTAAATAATAAGCGTCAATTAATTTAACTTTAATAGTACAAAACTCATTGCTAACCATCACTCAAGCTGGCTTTGCCGAGCAAACGATCACTAAATCACGTTTTATCGCCATGGCTTTGCACTGTGCTGATGAGCGTGAAGTAGGTGCAGCATTGCGTGCTTTCGCGGCTCAACATCCAACTGCGCATCATCTGGCCTATGCGTTCAGGCTAAACACTGAACAGGGTATTGTGCCTAGATTTTCAGATGCTGGCGAACCATCAGGCACCGCCGGCATGCCAGTGTTAAAGCTCATTGAATGGCGAGATTTAATTTATGTGTGTGTAGCAGTTATTCGCTATTACGGTGGTATTAATTTAGGTACAGGTGGTCTCGCGCGCGCTTATGGCGGCACCGCCAAACTTGCGTTGGATGCCACAAAATCGGCCGATTTTGTTAAAATGCAAACCATACAATTAACCATTAACTACAAACAAATGGATGCGGTAAACCATGCATTAAGTAAGTGTAATGGTAGTATCTTAGATAAAGCTTTTAATGAGCAAATTGATTTACAGATATTATTGCCGGCTATTGAAGCCGCTAATTTTGTAAAGCGCTTTAAGCCATTTTAATAAATGTAAAACTTTTAGTATTAAACTCACCGTAAAATTGAAAATTCACTTCAATAAGTGCTTATAAAAACGCTAACTAGAAAAGCTAAATGATGAAAAAGCTACAATCACTTTCACCTTCTGTCTATGAAATATCTGCCTGGCTGTTGATGGCGTTTGTTTTACTGTTTGTAATCATATTCAACTTGCTGCCTGCCGTACTCGCAGCCTTATTGGTATACGAATTAGTCCATATCATGACGCCGTGTATTGCACGTTACTTTCCGAGCAAGCGTCCAAGTAAGCGCGCTAAGCTATGGGCGGTAGGTATTTTGGTGGTGATAATCGTCAGCTTATTAACCTTGGTAGGCATGGGTTTAGTCGCATTTTTAAGGTCAGATGCTGGCAGTATTACGGTGTTGCTGGCAAAAATGGCGCAGATTATTGAAGACTCACGCAGAATATTACCTCCTTGGCTAGTTGCACATTTGCCGGCAGATGCCATTACTTTTAAAGAACAAGCTGCAACTTGGTTACGCACCCATGCAGATCAGTTGCAAGTGGTAGGTAAAGAAGCCGGTCGCGCTTCAGCACATATACTTCTTGGTATGATCATTGGCGGTATTTTAGCCTTACGTGATGCAGTGGTGATGGATAACTTTAAGCCCTTTGCCAGAGCATTGGCTACGCGAGGTGACTTTTTTAGCGATGCTTTTCGGCGTGTAGTATTCGCACAGTTACGTATTTCCGCCATTAACACCAGTGTAACGGCTTTTTACTTAATGTTAGTTTTACCACTAATGGGCATACATCTGCCACTAGTTAAAACCATGATAGCCATTACCTTTGTTGTAGGGCTAATTCCAGTCATCGGTAATATTATTTCTAACTCTATGATCGTGATTGTTAGTTTAAGCCAATCGTTAAGCGTCGCTATTGGCTCTTTGCTTTACTTGGTGATTATTCATAAATTTGAATACTTTTTAAATGCGCGTATTGTTGGCAGTCAGATTCGTGCCAATGCTTGGGAGTTGCTGATTGCAATCGTAGCAATGGAAGCTGCCTTTGGCTTGGCGGGTGTTGTCGCCGCCCCTATTTATTATGCTTACATCAAGTCAGAACTTCGTGCCAGAGACTTGGTTTGAGTGACTTGTCAAAATAACAGCCTCTCTTAATGTGTCTTTAACTTACACGAATAAACCAATTTATGATTCTGACTTTTATCGTTAACAGTTTACTGGTGGCAATTGCCGTACTTATTCACTTTGAGGCACTTAACCAGCTAACTAGCTTTATTCCTAAACTTGTTATTAAGCATCGCTTGCGTATTTTATTTGGTGTTTTTGGCACGCTATTAGCCCACATTGTAGAAGTCTGGGCATTTGCTTTCGGCTATTATTTTATGGTGCACTACGGTGATTTTGGCACCTTAGAAGGCCACTTTGACAAAAGCCTGATGGATTGCAGCTATTTTTCATTCGTGTCTTACACTTCACTTGGTTTTGGCGACATTGTAGCCAAGGGCGATATACGCTTTTTATCCGGATTAGAGGCGCTGACAGGCTTAGTGCTAATTTCTTGGACAGCGTCTTTCATGTTCCTAGAGATGCAAAAGCTTTGGAAAGAGCGTGATTAAAAGTATGTTTGTTTATAAGAAACTTAAGGAATTCAATTTTGAAAGACAAAACCATCGCTATTCTGGAAAATCGTGCAGGCGAGCAACTTGCTGATTTAGTCAGAAAATATGGCGGTACGCCTTTTTCTGCGCCAGCCTTGGCTGAAATTCCAGAGATTGATCCCTTATTAATTGCGCAAATGGTGAAAGATTGGCAAGTTAATCAGCCTGATTTTTTTATTTTTCAAACCGGTGTCGGCGTTAAAGCGCTATTTTCCACTACCGATAGCTTGGGTATTTCTGAGCAGTTTTTACAAATCCTCAATGCTGCTGTTGTAGCAGTGCGAGGTACTAAACCGTCAACGGTGCTTAAGTCGCGCAATGTGCGTATAGATTTGCCTGCCAGTGATCCTTACACTACCGCTGAAGTGTTAGCGTCACTCGCGCCATTCGACATTTCTGGTAAGTTAGTCGTAGTGCAGCGTTATGGCGATACCAATTGGGATCTACAA
>JBEDKX010000194.1:0-4566 GCA_041171965.1 Pseudomonadota bacterium
CATGCCTGGCACCAGCCATTCGGTTTGCTCTGAATTGAGTTGATTCAATAACGCCAACGGCACTGTTGCCGTGACACCATCTAACACATGGTTAGGCTCAAAACGATATTTAAGCGGCACTTCCACACCATTTAACAGCATTTTTTCTGGAAACTGCACGGCGGTAATGGCATCGGCGCCATGGCGCATTAAATCATCACGGGTTAGATACAATAATCTTGGGTTCAGCTTTTCTGCGCCCTCACGCCACTTTTCAAAAGTCGCGGCTTGGAAAATATCTGACGGTATTTTACTGTCGTAAAAAGCAAATAATTGATGCTCATCGACCAGCACATCTTGTCTACGCGCTTTATGCTCCAGCTCTTCAACTTCGGCGATTAAGCGTTCATTAGCCGTAAAAAATGCCGCTCTGGTATCAAACTCACCACTGGCTAACGCTTCACGGATAAATATCTCGCGCGATTCTTTAGCGTTAATCGGCCCGTAATGCACACGGCGCTTAGGAATAATGGTTAAGCCATACAGCGAAACACGCTCCCAAGCATTGACCATGCCCATTTTTCTATCCCAGCGCGGGTCTGAATATTGACTGTCCGTTAAGCCTTTGGCCAGTGGCTCTATCCAATCCGGCTCAATTTTAGCTACACAACGCGCGTATAACTTGGTGGTATCCACTAATTCAGCGGCGATTACCCATTTTGGACGCGTTTTTTTAAGCGTAGATCCAGGCGCCACATGAAAACGAATACCGCGTGCACCTGAGTAAGAATCGTTATCACCGTCTTTAAAGCCGATATTACCCAGCAATCCTGCTAATAAAGCTTTATGAATCTGCTCAAAATTTGCTTCTTCATCATTGAGCTTAAAGTCCATTTCATCAGTAATTTGCTTAATTTGGCCATGCAATTCACGCCACTCTTTTAAACGCAAAAATGACAAGAAGTTGCTGTGACACTGATTTAGTAAATCTTTATTCGATTTTTTAGTATTTAGCGCCTTGTCGTAAAAGTCCCATAACTTAAGATAGCTCATAAAGTCTGAGCCTTCACCGGCAAATTTAGCGTGCGCGTTATCAGCCGCCTCACGTTTATCCATCGGCCTTTCGCGCGGGTCTTGCATACTCAACACACTGGCAATAATCAATATTTCTTTCAAGCAGCCTTCATGTTTGGCGGCCAAAATCATGCGACCAACGCGCGGATCTAAAGGCAACCTCGCCAGCTGCAAGCCGGTTTCGGTGATTTTTCTTTGGCTATCTACCGCGCCTAACTCTTGCAGTAATTGATAACCATCGGTCACTAAGCGGCTACTTGGTGCTTCAATAAACGGAAAATCATTAATGTCGCCCAAACGCAAAGCGGCCATGCGTAAAATGACGCTAGCGAGGGAACTGCGTAAAATCTCCGGTTCGGTAAATTCTGGGCGGCCATCAAAATCTTGCTCTGAATAAAGCCGCACACAAATACCATTTGAAACGCGACCACAACGACCTGCACGTTGTTTAGCGGCGGCCTGGCTAATTTTTTCAATTTGCAATTGCTCAACTTTGGCACGCGTACTATAACGATTCATCCGCGCTAAACCGGCATCAATCACATACTTAATACCAGGCACCGTGAGCGAGGTTTCTGCCACGTTGGTCGCCAGCACGATGCGGCGCGTATGATGCGGCTTAAATATTTTCTGCTGATCTTCAATGCTCAAGCGTGCAAATAAGGGTAGCACTTCAATATGTTTAAGCTTGGCTGAACGGCCTTGGTATTTTCGTAAATGCTCGGCGGTATCGCGAATTTCACGCTCGCCCGGCAAAAATACTAAAATATCTCCATCTCCTTGACGCAATAAATCATCAGCTGCATCTAAAATCGCTTCTTCAATTGCTTCCTCTTCGTCATCCTCTTCTAGCCAGCGCGCTTCTGTTTTGGCTTTGCGGGCAATTCCCAAAATATTTGCAGACAATAAGTCAGTATCATCGTCTAAATCAAACTGTGAATTTTCAGTATCTGCGCCTTCTTTAGCCCGAAAGCCGGCTTTGCCTAGTGGACGATAACGAATTTCAACTGGATAAGTACGACCAGAAACTTCAATGACAGGCGCGCCATTAAAATGCTCAGAAAATCTTGTCGCATCAATGGTGGCGGAGGTGACAATGATTTTTAAATCTGGGCGCTTTGGTAATAACTGCTTGAGATAACCGAGCAAAAAGTCGATGTTCAAACTGCGTTCATGAGCTTCATCAATAATAATCGTATCGTAGGCATTTAAAAACTTATCGCCCTGCGTTTCCGCTAGCAAAATACCGTCTGTCATTAACTTGATGTAGGTTGATTCTGTGAGTTTGTCGTTAAAACGGACTTTATAACCAACCACCTCGCCCAACGGGCTTTTTAATTCTTGTGCAATGCGTGAAGCGACCGAGCGTGCAGCAATTCGGCGCGGTTGCGTGTGGCCAATTAGCCCTGAAACGCCGCGACCTAGCTCCAAGCAGATTTTAGGCAACTGTGTGGTTTTACCTGATCCAGTTTCACCGCAAACAATCACTACTTGGTTGTTGGCAATAGCGGCGGAAATCTCGTCTTTTTTGCCGCTTACTGGCAATTCCAGTGGATATTCTGGTTTAGGCAAACTGGCTAAGCGCGCGGCAAATTTCTGTTGCGAAGTACGTATTTTTTGCGTAATTTCATTGATTAATCGCTGCGCTTTCGCCAGCGACTTTTCATCTTTTAACTTTTGACTATCGCCAACTTCTCTAAATTTACGACGCAGCAAAAAACGATCAGCCAACATGCAGCTTTGCAAAGCGGTTTCTAGTGTGGCATACGTTAAAATAATCGGCTTAGGGTTTACAGACTGTTTTGTAGGCTGGCTTGCAGGGTGATTTACATTCATATTTATGTCTTTGCGCGCTAATAAATCTTACCCATCATTTATTCGGCAAAAACTTGCTGCCACAAGGCTTTTACTGCCAGCATGTGTGATTTAACGGTATCTAACGGCACTCTTAAATGCGCTGCGCCTTGTAGTTTGAGCATGTGCTGCGTATGCCGATAATCGCGATAGGCCAGTACGACATTTTCAGCCAATTGTTGGTCAATTATTTGCAGTGATGCCAGCAATTTTAACAAGCCGATATTCCCGATATTATGGGTCAATTGTGGATATTGTTTCGCGTAAGCTAAGACCAAATATTGCACTAAAAATTCCACGTCTATAATGCCGCCTATGCTGTGCTTAATATCAAATATATCCGCTGCAATATGCAGCGTTGCGCGCATTTTTTCACGCATGCTTTGTACTTCTAATTTAAGCTTGGCTTTTTCACGCGCTTGGGTGACAACCTCAATACGAATCTTATCGAAGGCCGCGCCTATGCTAGTATCACCCGCCACAAAGCGGGCACGAGTAATGGCTTGATGCTCCCAGACCCAAGCTTTATTCAGTTGATAATCTCTAAAAGCGCTAACGCTACTGACCAGCAATCCACTATTACCATCTGGGCGCAATTGCAAATCGGTTTCATAAAGCAAACCGGCTGAAGTTAAGCTGTTAAACCAGTTATTAATACGCTGTGCAAAACGTGCATACACTTCACCAGCCTCGGGCGCGTCGTCATCGTAAAGAAAAATAATATCTAAATCTGAGGCGTAGCCCAGTTCTTTGCCGCCTAGCTTGCCATAGCCAATCACGGCAAATTTAGGCGCATCTAAATGCTTGCCACGCACGTTCTTCCAAACAAATACCAGGCTTACACTTAAAATTAAATCAGCTAGCGCGCTTAAATAGTCTGATAGTTTTTCCGGGCTTAACTCTCCGTTGATATCCTGTGCGGCAAATCTAAAGATATTGGCGTGCTTAAAATGCCGCATCAAATCCATTTGCCGCTCAATGTCACCATCCGCTTCATTTAATCGTTGCACAAGCTCTGCGCCTAGCAACTCAAAATCCGGCTCAGAATATAAAGTACGTGCGTCTAATAACTCGTCTAATAATATGGGATGCTGCACTAAATAATTACTTAACCACGGACTACTGCTACACAATTTAACCAGCAAGTGCATGGCTTGGGCGTGTTCAGCCAGCAAGGCTAAATAACTGGCGCGACGGCAAATACTTTCTAGCAAGTCAGTAACACGCATCAAGCTGATGTCAGCATTGGGCATGGTGGCGGCTTGCGAAATAGCCAGCGGCATTAAGGCATCAAAACGTAAGCGGCTCACTTCTGGCAACTGCAAATAACGGCTACTTTGATGCAAACTATTTAAACGGCGCAAGGTTTCTGGCGCTTCGGCAAAGCCTAATGTTTGCAAAGCTAATGTTGCCTCTTGCTCAACCAAGGCGCCATTCCAGATTGATTTTTCAAGGTCTAAGGCTTCGTGACTGGTGTTTGCGTCACTAAAAGTCGCATCAAAATGTTGTTGCACTTGCTGACGATAATGATTTAATTGGGCTAAAAATTCCTGCCAGCCATAGCCTTCAACCTGGCTGATATTCATAGCCTTTGCAATGCGCGCTTTGGCTTCTTCTGATTTTGGTAATTCTTGCGTCTGCGCATCTTCTACATACATC
>JBEDKX010000195.1:0-2889 GCA_041171965.1 Pseudomonadota bacterium
ATATACTCGCCAGGATTGATGTCCAAATTCACATTACGCAAAGCATACACCTGGCTATCGCCCAAATAAAAAGTGCGATCTATACCCTTAAGTGCAATCAGGCTTTTACTATCGGCCATGGTGAATTATTTCGCTTTATTAGTTTTTGCGTTAGGGCTTATTGCTGGTTTAGCGTTATCTTCTGGACTAACTACGACACCCGCTTTTACGCCCTCTCGCTCTAACGAAGCTACAATTTGGTCGCCTTGTTTCAGGCCACTGAGCACTTCAGTGAATTCCCAATTAGTAATGCCAACCTGAATAGCGCGCTCTTCCAGTTTTTTGCTATGCGCGTTATAAATCAGCACTTTATTACCTTCAAGTAAAGTTGAAGTGGGGATTCTCAAAACCTCATCATGACTATCCAACACAATTTCCACATCTGCACTGTAGCCTACCAGTAAGCGCTTTTTGTCACTTGCACTATCACCGCTGCTGTCGATTGAAACTTCCACATCGACCGTTCGCGCCTGCTTTTCTACCGCGACCACATAAGGTGCGACCCTTTTCACGTGGCCAGTCAAGGGTTTGCCAGGAAGCGCATCCAAAGAAATACGCGCGAGCTGACCAACATGGATTTTTGGCGCATCCACTTCATCCATAGGCGCCTTAATATAAAGGCAAGAATCATCAATCAGATCTATGGCTGGCGGCGTTGCTACACCCGGCGGCGAAGGCGTAGTATATTCGCCAAGCTCGCCAACAATGTCCGCCACAATGCCATCAAATGGCGCAACTAACACCGTTCTATCCTGCTCTACTTTGGTAATTTTAACCCGCGCCTGTGCCTGTATCACATCAGCACGTGCTCCATCACAAGCCGCGCGTCTAGATTGTGCTTCATAACGCGATTTTTCTTCACCACCTTCGGAAATAAAACCGCGCACTCGCAATTTAGCCATGCGCGCCGCATCACGTTCTGCGTTATCGGCAATGGCACAAGCTTCAATAATGCGTTTTTGGCTGCTAGCCACCTGCGTTTCCGCGAGATTACTTTGCGCTTGCTGATCATCGTTCCATAAGCGCAATAATACTTGGCCTTTTTTAACGTGATCACCCTTTTTTATGCCAAGAAATGCAATGCGACCACCGCTAATCGGCGAAAGTCGTGTGCGCTGACAAGCCTCTACGCTTCCAGCCCGCGTATTCGCCACGCTGGCTTCAACCTTGCCTAAGCCAACCTCAACCAAAGCCACAACAATCGGCTGCGGGCGGTTAAACCACCAAAATGTAGCGCCAATTAAAGCAATGCTGGCAAGAATAATGAGAATGCGGCGCATAGAGTTTAGTTTGAGTGTTTGATTTTTCAAGACTACCACTTTAAATGATGGTGCAATTTGATATATGTCTAATTTAATGTCGATTAGCTGAAGCCGCTAGATACCGACTTTTAGCGTGTGAATAATGTGCTTCAGCACATAGAATAATTGGGGGAGAGACCATGATTCATTCATTTAATAAGTCTTTCTGTCCCGAGAAAAACGTGGTCTGCCCCTTATTTATTCTCTATTTACGATAAAAGTTAATCATTTTTCTTCACCTGCATTCGTTGATTTATTAGCAGACTTATCATCAGGCGTATAAACCACATAAGGCGTACCTAGTTGCTCTGCAAGTTTTTTGGCTGAAATTGCCGCGCGACGTAATGCAGCATCAGCCCCAATTAAATCAAGGTTAGTCGGCTTTTTTTGATTGTGCATTATTTTTCTCCCGTTTCTAGCAGTATGGGTTGCTGAGCTGAGTTGTCATACAAAGACCAAGAGTCTGCTAATGGTTTGTATAGACAATTAAAATTATTAAGGCCACTTTTAAAACGGCGGCGTATTGTAGGTTCTGGAATATGGTGTCCTCCACCAGCTACTCTTGCAGCAACTCGCTCTATAGCAAACTCAGCATTTGGTAAGCTAAGAAAAAATAGAGTAATGTGATAACCACTCTTTTTCCAATCTACAATGTGCTTCGCATACGCCTTGCCTGCAAGCGTAGTTTCAAAGGCAAAACTATAGCCCGCCTTAACATTAGCTTCAATTTCACCCAACATTAAACGCGCAGCCTTAATAGCAGCGGTTTCGGGCGCAAATGGTGCTAGACCAGCAGCAATTAAATCAGCATTGATAAAGATTGGACAATTAGCCTCATTTGGCAAAAACTCACGGGCGAAGGTGGTTTTACCTGCACCGTTAGGCCCTGCAATGATGATAATTTTCTTATCATTCATCATTATCTTACTTCTGCCAAGCATCCCGCAAGGTCACCGTTCTATTAAACACCGGCTTGCCCGCCAAGCTATCTTTTCTATCCGCCACGAAATAGCCATGGCGCTCAAACTGAAATCTATCTTCAGGATTTGCATCTTTCAAACTAGGTTCTAATTGTGCGGTAATTAAGGTCACAGAATTAGGATTAATATCATTTAAATAATCTCTATCACCCGCGCCCGGATGCGCTTCTTTAAACAATCTGTCATATAAACGCACTTCTGTTTCATAAGCGTGCGCGACTGAAACCCAGTGAATATTTCCTTTTACTTTAATGCTATCAGAACCTGGCGTGCCAGATTTTGTATCGGGCAAATATTCACAATGTACGGTAGTAACATTGCCGGTTGAATCTTTTTCGAAGCCTGTGCATTTCACCACGTAGCCATAACGCAAGCGCACTAGGCCATCTGGCACTAATCTAAAGAAACCTTTGCTTGGCGTTTCCATAAAGTCTTCGCGTTCTATCCATAGTTCGCGGCTTAATGGCACTACGCGTTTGCCTAACTCGGGTTTAAGCGGATGGTTAGGTGCAAAGCAGTCTTCGGTCTGTGATTTTCCGTCGGCATCCACTGGGTAATTATCAATCACC
>JBEDKX010000196.1:0-5475 GCA_041171965.1 Pseudomonadota bacterium
AAATTAATCAATTAAATTTAGGATTTTGTTATGGCAGTCATTGCACTAAATAAAGATAATTTCAAAGATACTATTGAAAATAATGCCTTTGTCATCGTAGACTTTTGGGCGCCTTGGTGTGATCCATGTGTGGCTTTTACGCCTACATTTGAAGCGGCCGCAGAGGCAAATCCAGACATCGTATTTGGTATGGTTAATACTGAAACTGATCCTGGCATTGGTGAGTATTTTGAAGTGAATCAAATACCTGGTATTTTGGTTATTCGCGAACAGGCGGGCATTCACGCGCAAGTGGGTGAAATTGGTGCGCCAGCATTTGCAGAAATTATTAAATGGGCTCGCGAGTTTGATATGACAGAAGTACATGCCTATTACCAGCAAGAAGATAAAAAAGCGGCCAAATAAGCTGACTAGTTAGTTGGGCATTTATCCACAAAAAAGCGGCTAGATTGCCGCTTTTTTGTGGGTGCTAATCTGTGAGAATAACTAGCGTTTAGATAAAATATTGCGTGTTTAACTGCGGCTAATTATTCTCAAAGATTAGCGGCAGTTAAATATTTGCTTGGGTCTACCGATTTACCTTGGCGGCGAATCTCAAAATGTAACTTAACTGAGTTGCTATCTGAATTACCCATTTCAGCAATTTTTTGGCCGCGGCTGACGACTTGACCTTCTTTTATTAATATCTGGCTATTGTTTGCGTAAACAGACAGATAGGTAGAATTGTGTTTAATAATGACTAAGTTACCATAACCTCGTAAGTCTGAGCCGCTGTAAATGACTTTGCCAGCAGCGGCAGCATTGACAGCTTGCCCTGTGGTGCCAGCAATATCTAGGCCTTTGTTACTGGCTTCATTAAAGTTAGCCACAACTTTACCTTTGGTTGGCCAAGCCCAATCAATGTTTTCTGCTGATTCTACGCTAGTCTTTTCTTCAGCTTTAGGCTTGCTGGTAGCTTCGTCTGCTGGTTTTTTAGCGTTAGCAACAACTGTATCTTTCTCAGCAATGGCTTTGGTTGCGGCTGGCAAAGGCTTGTTAAATGCTTCATCGCTGTAAGGTTCACGAATAGCTTTAGGCTCGCTAATGGCAACAGTCGCGGCTGCAGTTTTGTTGGGGTTAGTCGTATTGGCATCATTATTGATAGGCGTAATCTCTACGCCGTCATCATTCTTCTGTACCAGCTTATTATCGCTAGCAGTAGTTTTGTCTTTTAATGCGCTAAATTTTAGCGATTGCCCCACTTTGATATTGTATGGCGCATTAATATCATTACTTTGGGCGATCTCTTTGTAATCGTAGCCATGTTCTAGACCTATGCTAAATAGCGTGTCACCTTTTTTTACAGTGTAATTGTCAGGGCGCCAATCTCCCGTTTTGTAAATAGGTTTGCTAGACGCGAGTTTGCTGATTACGTTGGCTTTAATAGTAGGTTTATTAGTCGGTAAGCGATCAATGACTGGTGCAGGTGGGCTACTAGCACATCCGGCAAAGGCCAATATTAGGCAGGAGATAGCAATAAAGCGGGCAGAACACATGATTAGCTAACGCCACCCAATAAAGGTACAAATTTTACTGGCTCTAATTTAGTATGTCTATAATTTGACTCTGAAATACGTTCTACTAAATATAAGATTTGCTCTTCGGTACCCACTGGGATCACTAAACGGCCACCAATGGCTAATTGGTCTAACAAATCTTGCGGAATATGGCTGGCAGCGGCGGTGACTAGAATGGCATCAAATGGCGCTAATTGTGCCAAGCCCATATTGCCATCAGCATGATCTAGCTTTACATTGATACATTTTAGTTTGCGCAGATGGTCACGTGCTTTCATCACTAAGGGGCGAATACGCTCTACTGAATAAACTTCTTTGGCTAATAGCGAAAGTACCGCTGTTTGATAACCGCAGCCGGTGCCGATTTCAAGCACTTTTAGCAACGGTTTGCCGCTACGCAAAATCTCGGACATGCGAGCCACAATGTATGGTTGCGAGATAGTTTGACCAAAACCAATCGGCAGTGAAACATCTTCGTAAGCACGAATTGATAGCGCCTCATCCACAAAAATATGTCTTGGTATTGCTGAAATTGCCGCAAGGACAACTTCATCTTTAATGCCTTGTTCGCGTAAACGCACCAACATGCGCTCGCGCGTGCGTAGCGAAGTCATGCCGATACCGGCTTGGGTGCTTGATCTTATCAGTGCCAATTAGCTATGCTTTCTTGAATTTATCTTTTTTAACTATATTTTCTGTACTGTTTTCTAAACGCTCAGCCAATCTTTAATGCCTGTCAATTGCGCATGATTGGTTAAATCTACTTGAATTGGCGAAATGGACACTTGTTTATTGGCAACTGCATAAAAATCGGTGCCAGCACCGCCATCGTTAGGCTGGCCAGCGGCGCCTACCCAATACATCGTTTCATTACGTGGTGTTTTAAGTTGAATCACCGGCTCGGCCTTGTGGCGTTTGCCTAAGCGAGTAACCACGCGGCCTTGCAATTCTTCATATGGAATATCAGGCACATTTACATTAAGTAAAGTCGGTGATTTAAAACCATTTTTTTGGAAATGCTGCACTAATTCAACCGCCACTTTGGCCGCAGTTTCAAAATTTGTTGAGTTATGTTGCGACATTGAGATTGCGATTGACGGAATGCCCAATAAATAACCTTCCATCGCTGCAGCTACTGTGCCTGAGTAAATCGTGTCATCGCCCATATTAGCACCATCATTAATGCCGCTAATGACCATGTCTGGCATCGTATCCATCAAGCCGGTTAAGGCAATATGTACGCAATCAGTGGGTGTACCGTTAACGTAAAAAAAACCATTCGCGGCCTTTTTAACACTTAAAGGTCTGTCCAATGTTAGCGAATTGCTAGCGATTTTAGCAATATGTTCTGCCAGAATATTAAGGCCCGGCGCAAAATAACCGTCGTCGTTTGATAGTAGGATTTTCATGATTAAATTATAGGTAAAGGCGAATGATTGAATGGCTAATGTTAAAAAGTCTTGCACGTAGAGCTAAATTGCTAATGCTCACATTGTAAACCTTACAAGTTGATTAAATGCGTTTCAGGCTAAATATTAGTTAGGCAAAGTAACTAGTTTGCACAAAAAAGTTTGCCTTAATGCTGACGGCGAAGATCTTGTTTTACAAAGCCAGATTTGGAACTTCATCAACCTCAGACAGCTCAAAGATTTTACAAATAAAGAAATGCGTGCTTGCTCTTTGCCAAAAGTTCTTCATAATCGATCCCAGCCTTGACAAGTCTTTTGACAACAAAAAGCTTTGCTCGCTGTCAGATGAAGACGCAGATCTATTGTAAAGGAATTAGCAAAGGTAGTGATTTTAAGATGAGTAATGAACCGCCGGGTTTAAACGGTGCCAATACCGTTTCCCAGGCGAGACAGAGTAATATTAGTGCGATTAGACTCACACTTGCGCCTAATTGAAGGTTTTTAATCATAGTTTAGCTGCCTTAGACATGCCGACCAGCGCTAGTCTAGCGGATTGGGCATCGTGAATGGGTTGGTCGAAATTGAAGCGTATCGTTTTGCTATAAGTGCCTGCTGGCAGATCAGCATTTGCTATGTCTACTTTGACATCAAAACCACTATTATCAATGCCTAACATTTGCGCGTGTGTTGCAGTAATTTGATGAAAGTGTTTGCAATAAGCCAACATGCTTTCTACGTGATCAGCATTCATGTGCTCGATAATGGCGGTTTCCTGCCTTGCCAGAGGTGAATCAACCGAGAAATTGTCATCAGCAATCTCATCGCCAGCAATCCAGCCCATTTTACCAAAGCCGGCAATATAGCGTGTTTGAGAAATTTCAATACGGTAAAAGCTAAAATCATGCATAGTAAAATAACTGGCCGCTTGTGGAAAATAGCGCAAATAACGAGCACGTAAATCTGAATTTTCTTTATCAATTTTGACCGCCTCACCGATGATAGTCAGGCGCGCATTGGCTTGTAAATCATCATCGCCGGCAAATACCAGTAATGATACTTTTGGGTTGGCTATAATATTTTTGGTGTGTTCTGCAATCGTACTAATTAGAATGATGGGCTGGCCGCTGTGGTCTAAAATAAATGGCGCAACTGAACCAAATGGATAGCCGATAAATTTTTCTGAAAAAGTTGAAAGTACACCACTTTGTGTTGTGCGTAAAAACTGTAACGCCTCTGAAGCTAAAGCCATATTTCTTTGTTCCAATATTCTTAATTAGTTTTACAGCCGGCTTATTTGAGTTCAAAGATTCTTAATTAGCCAGCTTCAATGCCACTTCAGCCAAGCGCTTACCTAAAGCTAAGCACAATTTACGTTCTTCTGCGCTGATAGGTTTGTCATTATTAGCACCGCCGATATGACTAGCACCGTATGGCGTACCGCCAGATTGTGTGCTGGATAGCTCGGGCTCAGAATAAGGCAAGCCGACAATCAGCATGCCGTGGTGCATCAATGGCAACATCATGGTTAACAAGGTAGATTCATTGCCGCCATGCATAGAACCTGTGCTGGTGAAAACTGCCGCTGGTTTGCCAATTAATCCACCTTTTAACCATGCGCCTACCGTGCCATCTAAAAAATACTTCATAGGCGCGGCCATATTTCCAAAGCGGGTAGGGCTACCAAGCGCTAGGCCTATGCATTCTTGCAAATCTTGCAGCTCTACATATGCGTCACCACTTGTTGGAATATCAGGTTCAGTAGCCTCGCAGTTAGTCGAAACTTTAGGCACAGTACGAATGCGCGCTTTGATGTTGTCTACGCTCTCAATGCCACGCGCTATCAACTGCGCCATTTCTCGAGTGGCTCCGCCTTGTGAATAATATAGAACTAGGATTTCGCTCATTTTTTGTTTTTCCTGATTTATTTCATTATAACTGCACAATGTTTGGTTGAAACTTTAAGATACTTTGACCTATGTTTATTAGCTTGATTCAGGCTAATGTGATTAATTTAAAGCTGAAAGTATACAGCACATCAAGGCCACCTATTTTTTCAAGCACGGGCGTAATCGTTGGCGAGAAGGATTCTTTAGTGGCTAACAACTCTTTAATGTTTTCTGGGGCAATATTGAATAAGCGCTGTCATTCAACTGTAGTCATGCGTGGATGATGCAATTGATAATTTGTAGATGTTTTTCAAGCGGAGTGTTGAAGGGTGTAGTCGCTACAGACTTCTATCTGATAACGGTTTTCATCAGCTTGCGCTAAATTTATACAGAGCATCAATGTTAAAAGTAATGGAAATGGCTGAATTAATCGATGTGTAGTTTTGCAGGTTATATTATTGAGCATCACATGCTGGTGCCTGTGATGCTCAATTGCATTAAATACGGTTTGCAAGCTCCGTAGCCTTGCCAATATAGCTTGCTGGGGTCATGTCTAATAAGGCCTGTTTAGCTTCGCTTGGGATTTCTAAATCGCTAATAAATGTATGTAAGGAAGCCTTATTG
>JBEDKX010000197.1:0-2865 GCA_041171965.1 Pseudomonadota bacterium
ACCCACCGTATTTTTGAGTGGACAACCGGTGAAGATGGCGTAAAAAAATTCACCAACATGATTTTAGATGATGGCGGCGATGCCACATTATTACTGCATCTTGGTACACGCGCTGAAAAAGATTTATCAGTGATTGCCAACCCAACGTCAGAAGAAGAAATCTGCCTTTTTGATGCTATTAAAGCCCAGTTAAAACTAGACCCAACATGGTACTCAGTGCGTTTGGCCAAAATTATTGGCGTAACCGAAGAGACCACTACTGGCGTACATCGCTTGTACCAAATGCATAAAGAAGGCAAATTAGCTTTCCCAGCCATTAACGTTAATGATTCTGTCACCAAATCAAAATTTGATAACTTATACGGTTGCCGTGAATCTTTAGTAGATGCCATTAAACGCGCGACCGATGTAATGATTGCCGGTAAAGTAGCAGTCGTTGCTGGTTATGGCGATGTAGGTAAAGGTTCTGCACAAGCGTTGCGTGCTTTATCAGCACAAGTTTGGGTGACTGAAGTAGATCCAATTTGTGCGCTACAAGCAGCGATGGAAGGCTACCGCGTAGTAACGATGGATTATGCGTGTGAGCATGCAGATATTTTTGTCACTGCAACTGGTAATTACCATGTCATTTCACATGAGCACATGGCAAAAATGAAGGACCAAGCGATTGTTTGTAACATCGGTCATTTTGATAATGAGATTGATGTAGTCTCACTAGAAAAATACGAGTGGGACGAAATCAAGCCACAAGTGGATCATGTCATTTTCCCAGATGGTAAAAAAATCATCTTGTTAGCAAAAGGTCGTTTAGTGAATTTGGGTTGTGGCACTGGCCATCCTTCATATGTTATGAGCTCAAGTTTCGCCAATCAGACCATTGCACAAATTGAGTTATTTACCCATACTGAAAATTATCCAGTAGGCGTTTATACCTTACCTAAGCATTTAGATGAAAAAGTCGCCGTATTGCAATTAAGAAAATTAAATGCAAAATTAACGACCTTAACTGACGAGCAAGCCGCTTATATTGGCGTGCAAAAACAAGGTCCATATAAGCCTGATACTTATCGTTATTAATTAACCATAAGTTTTGCAGATGCTGCTATATAGCTAAAGGAACGGCCACATGAAATTATTAATTGTTTGGATACTTAATGCACTAGCACTAATAGCTGTTGCGTATTTTGTACCTAATATTTATGTGGCAAGTTTCCCAACAGCCTTAATTGCAGCTTTAGTGATTGGCTTGGTTAATATGTTAATCAAGCCAATTTTAGTATTATTAACCTTACCGATTACGCTATTAACCTTAGGCTTATTTATCTTTGTGATTAACGGCTTATTGTTTTATGGTGTAGGCAACTGGCTACAAGGTTTTGAGGTAAAGACATTGTTTGCAGGCATGATAGGCGCAGCAGTTTATAGCGTACTTTCGTGGTTGCTGGCGGCGATTATCATTGATAATAACGAAGAAAAATAAATGAAAACTACCAGAATGAGCTTTGAGTTTTTTCCACCTAAGACCGCAGATGGCATGGAAAAACTACACGAAACCCGCGTACAACTAGCAAAATATAATCCAGAATTCTTTTCTGTGACCTTTGGTGCAGGCGGTTCTACACGCGACAGAACGATGGATGCGGTATTAGAAATTCAAAAAGAAGGCTTCCAGTCCGCACCACATATTTCTTGTGTGTCTTCTAGTAAAGAAGAAATTCGTGAGTTATTGCAAGCTTATAAAGCGCACGGCATTAAACGCTTAGTCGCATTACGTGGCGATGTACCATCCGGCGAAGTTAGCAGTGGTGATTTTCGTTATGCCGTTGAATTAGTGGAATTTATACGCGCAGAAACTGGCGATCAATTTCATATTGAAGTGGCGGCCTATCCGGAGTTTCATCCTGAAGCCCGCACGCCAAGCGCTGATTTATTGAACCTTAAACGTAAAGTGGACGCAGGTGCTAACTCAGCGATTACTCAGTATTTTTACAATGCGGATGCGTATTTTAGATTTATAGATCAATGTGAAGCGAGCGGTATTAATGTACCAATCGTGCCGGGCGTAATGCCTATTTACAATATTACCCAATTGGCCCGTTTTTCTAATGTTTGCGGAGCGGAAATTCCTAGGTGGCTACGCATGCGTCTTGAAGAATATGCAGACGACATCCCTTCACTTCGTGCATTTGGTATAGATGTAGTCAGTGAGTTGTGTGAAACATTAAAGGTTTGGGGTGTGCCGAGCTTACATTTTTACACGCTGAACCGCTCAGGCATCATTAGCAATATTATTGATAATATTAGCGAATAATTACCGGGCTTCGGCTCAGGTGTTGTAAACTTTTAAAAAAAAGATCGATTAATGTTAGCAACAAATATTACTAGCAAGTATTAATGTAGCGTCGGTTTTTGTTTGTTCAGCAAGGCATCTTCAATAAATAAATATTCTTTGGTTTTATCAGGGCCGGACTTGCTTGCGCCCCAAGTCGTCATAAGTACAATCCAGCGCATTTCTTCAATGCTAACTTCAGGTTGAGGTAAGTTCATGGCTAGATCCAGCACCAACTCTCGTTGTGCGCTGTTAAGAATATTGGCTTGCACTAAAAATAGAATGAACGCGATACTTTCACCACTGATTTTTTTAAGCTCATCCTGCATAAAAATACGCGTACTGACGTGATTCGGCTTTTCAAACACAGTGGATTGTTTGGTCATCAGCTCTAGTTGATTAAACCAATTAAATGCGCCGTTAATATCCTCTTCATCAAATCCTGCGGCATATAACTCTTTGGACAAGGTGTTTTCATCAGGTCTAAAATGTGTATCAATGTAGTTTTCAAACATATAAACCAATACTTCAAACAT
>JBEDKX010000198.1:0-4515 GCA_041171965.1 Pseudomonadota bacterium
CCTATATCCCATTCAAAGTTACGCTGAACATGCGCTGTTGCTCAGCAATTAAGGCTGGCGGCAAACAATGTAAATCAATGAATTATTGTATGTATGGTGGAATATGCCAAGAGCCTAGCTGATTGCCAAGCAAAGTAAGTTGGCATTTAAGGCGCTCAGCACCGCTGGCGCTTACCTCAAACTCATAAGTACGTAAAAAATGTACTTTGCCACGACTATTACGAGCCAACCATAATTTGTTGCACGCAACGGTTTCATCAAGCAACTGTAAATTAAATCGAGCTGCCAGCTCTGCACCTAAAAGCACAGCTCTTTCTCGCTTATCCAAACTATCTAGCCAAAACCAGGCAATAGCCATTAAGATAAATATTAATATTAATTCCATACGTAGCGTTCCATTGATGAAGTTTTATAAGCTTAACTTTCGGTTAAATTCGCATTAGCTAAGGTTTAATCTCATGCAGAATTGTAAGCGATAGCTTGTTGTTATGAGATATTTAGTTTTTAGTTATATCGTCAAGGAAAGGGGTTTGCCAGAGATTTTTGTAGCAGCTAAATTATTCATTATTAGCTCTACCATTACGCCAACAAAAAAATTGTCAGTAAATTGAAGCAGAAAATTGATTGATAATAGATTTGCACCAATTAAGTGCTATTTTTTGTGCAGCGCACAATTAAAGTGCAAAATTTCAATATATGCCAAGTTAAATCTAATGAAAAACAATAAGTTACGTTTTGGCGCACTATTTGCTTATAAAAGCCAGCTTAAAAATATTTAGGATGGTACAAAATGGAAATGGTAGTTTCATCAAACGATGTGTTATTTGTTTTATTAGGCGCTATTATGGTGCTAGCAATGCATGCAGGTTTCGCATTTTTAGAGTTAGGTACAGTACGTAAAAAAAACCAAGTCAATGCATTGGTTAAAATCATGGTTGATTTTTCAGTATCAACTATCGCCTACTTTTTCATAGGTTATAGCATTGCTTACGGCGTAAATTTCTTCAGTGGTGCGGAGCTGTTAGCTGCCAATAAAGGCTTTGGCTTAGTCAAATTCTTTTTTCTACTGACATTTGCTGCTGCCATACCCGCCATTGTTTCAGGCGGTATTGCAGAACGTGCTAAATTTAATCCACAACTTGCAGCGACTTTTTTAATAGTGGGTTTCATCTATCCATTTTTTGAAGGCATCGTCTGGAATAATCGTTACGGCTTTCAAGATTGGTTAATGGCAACTTATGGTGCCAAATTTCATGACTTTGCTGGCTCGGTAGTCGTTCATGCAATGGGCGGTTGGATAGCGTTGGCTGCAGTCATATTGCTAGGCGCACGCTCAGGTCGCTATGCTAAAGATGGTCGTAACATTCCATTTTTAGCATTAGGCGCATGGATTCTTACTGTGGGCTGGTTTGGTTTTAATGTGATGTCAGCGCAAGCCATTCAAGGTATTTCAGGTTTGGTTGCAGTAAATTCATTAATGGCTCTCGTTGGCGGTACTTTAGCGGCTTTAGTCATGGGTAAAAATGATCCAGGTTTTGTACATAATGGCCCTTTAGCTGGCTTAGTGGCAGTTTGCGCTGGTTCAGATGTGATGCATCCGCTAGGTGCTTTAGTGACTGGTGTAGTTGCTGGTGCATTATTTGTATGGGCGTTCACGCAAACACAAAATCGTTTAAAAATTGACGATGTTCTAGGTGTTTGGCCATTACATGGACTTTGTGGTGCTTGGGGCGGTATTGCTGCGGGTATTTTTGGTGCAAAAGCATTAGGCGGCATTGGTGGTATCAGTTTAATGTCACAAATCTTAGGTACAAGTTTGGGCGTGTTAATCGCACTCGTTGGCGGTGTTATTGTGTATGGTGTGCTTAAAATACTGGTAGGCATACGCTTAAGCCAAGAAGAAGAGTTTGATGGCGCAGATTTAAGCATACATAAAATCGTATCCAGTGCGGATGATTGATTCGACTAAAAGTTAACTTAGTAAAATCTCATTGCTTAAGTATCAAACGAGCGCGCTATGTTAAAATTTACATATGATAGATTATATATTCAAAATTTAGCATGGCGCGTTTTCACGTCATCATTCCAGCCGCTGGCAGTGGCAGTCGCATGGGTGCAGACGCACCGAAGCAATATTTAAGTTTACATGGTAAGTCACTAATTCAACATGTGATTGAATTGTTTGATAGTGCCACTAAAATTAGTAGTATTAACATCATACTTAGTGCTGATGACAAACATTGGTCTAACACTTATCTGAATGCCAGTAGTAAATCTCAAGTACATTATTGCGGCGGCAATACTCGGGCTGCAACGGTGTTGAATGGTTTGATTGCAATAGAAGCCCAAGTAGCGCCAGATGACTGGATTTTAGTACATGATGCAGCTAGACCAGGTTTAAGCAATCTTTTGTTAAGCCACCTTTTAACTACGCTAGAAAATGACCCAGTAGGCGGTTTGTTAGCCTTACCTCTGGCAGATACTTTAAAACGTGCAGATAGTCATCAGCGTGTATCGGCTACTGTGCCACGTGCTAATTTATGGCAGGCGCAAACGCCCCAGATGTTTCGATATGCGACACTAAAAGAGGCGCTAATTCAGTTTAATGGTAGTCCTACCGATGAAGCTGAAGCCGTTGAAGCACACCCACTCCACTTCCTCTCCTGCTCGAACAGCATGAATCCACTCGTGGTCCTTTCAATGGCGGTGGCGGCGGCGAATACAATGATTCTAATTCTAGCATCAACAACGTTGTGCGTGCATGCTCTTCAACTGGCGCCACTTGAAACAATGACTCATCGCAGTCGTCCGTGCCGGTCGATATTTCTGGAATCACACTATTCGCCACCTTCGTCGAAGCTCTTTGGCACGTTACATCATACGAGGAGGCGAAAATTCTTCAGTATGTTACATAGCACGGGTGACGAAAATATCAACGACATGCATGCAGTGGATGCTGAAGTTGTCAATCAACCTTCCTCCGCGTCCTCTCCGTCTACTTCCTCGTCGTTCCTACAAGCTTTGGACAACTTTGGGATGAAGCTAAAGCCGTGGGCATTAAGTGCGCACAGAAACAGTTTGACGTATTCCAAAGAATTATCAGTCGTCAATGGCAATGATGGCGCAGTCATAGCTACCAGCAAGGTCAAATCTTTACTTTGCAAGCTCCAGGCCGACATACTTTGGATGCTGTACATACTTTATCGTGGATACAGGGGATTCTTCGTTATTCTGCCGGCCGTTTTCCGGGAAGTATACCGGAAGTTGGAGAAGAGTGGTTTAGTCGTTGACGTGTACGGGGATGAAGAAATTGAGGAGAAGGAATACGCGGTGAATTCAAATGCGGGGGGGAACATGCAGCCACGGCAACTACGGGAACCAATGAGATTGAGAACACGTATTACAATATCAATGTTGTCGGGAATGTTAACGTTGAGTTACGTGGTCTCGGGGGCGCTGCGCGTGTTGGGTGAGTTACTTTATTATTGAGCTTTATTCATACTTACATCGACCTTTACAAAAAAACAACCGACCTTTTCTGTCCCACGCACACATACAGGGAAATTCATCAAAACCTTCACGAATACGACATCTGTAGAATCATCGTTTGAGGCAGCTGCCGAGGAAGTTGTTGTCAATGAAAATAGACTACGAGAGAAAATGAAATGATTGTGTTGAGAAATGATATTATGTTGGCCTCCAAAGACAATGCTGGGGACGTTGGTAGAGAAAATGTTAATGAATGACTAGTGTATACAAAGGCTAGATCCTTTTTTTTCGTTTAATGTCTGACATCAGCAAAGGTACCGAACAAACTAGTTCACATGATTTGGTGACTATGATCAATCTATGTTAAGTTCTAGAGGCATTAATTCAAACACAACATTTCTCTTTACATAGTGACACGACTTGTATTCCATAACAATAGTAAGCTCATCAGATAAGTCAGGTAATAAAAAGGGCAACAAACATAGCACTACGGACAGAAGTAGAAGCGCTTAATGTCGACGAAGGAGGAGCTTCAACAACCCCAGAAGCAGCTTCAATCTCCTCAATAGGTCTTTCCCAAAGACCATGGACATTGCTTTGAAACAGTGTTTCATTGAGAGTGGTTGTGGCTGAAAATTGAATGATTTATCAACAGGCACTCACCACCATGTGCACGCCTGCAATGTCTTCAACGTTGTTTTTTTTCACTCCAGTGGGATCAAGGGAGACCATTGTGATGATATGCTCAGAGTTGTGTAGCACATAGATCTCCGTAATCTAATGAACCTCTTTGGGATTGGTTCAAGCAATCATATGATAAATGTCTCTCCACCAACCTTTCCCATGAGTACGGAGGCAGCACCATCATCATTGAGTGAGGTGAGATGTAGAGAGTGTGTATGATTCTCACCCCTATGATTGGGTGCATGGAAACGTGGAGTTAAAAATTGTGCTCTACAGATGCAAAAAAAGCAGCATGAACAGATGTGTTATGCATTTTATCCAAAATTCTGATTATATATAATC
>JBEDKX010000199.1:0-2855 GCA_041171965.1 Pseudomonadota bacterium
GTAAAAAGCGAGCGCTAACCCTGCAGTCCAAACAATCACTCAAATACATGACTTAATGTAACTGATTTGTAACGGCAGATTCATTATTGCACTATTGAGCAACGCTAACAACTGTTTATATCGTATTGCATTCTGTGAACCTCAGCTCAGTTTTGATTTGGCCGTAATGCGGCGCAATGCTAGGTCGGATATTTAATCGGCTTTACTGGCTAATCTAGCCAGCGCCTCACCAAGCGGTGTGCCGTTAAGTTTTTCGGCAAGATTTTTTAGGTCGGAACTCGCCTGCCTACTGAGCTTTTTAATGACTTTAGGCTTGGCCTGCTGGCTAGATTTTACTTGCACTTTCACTCGAATTGCAGTAACTTCACACTCTTGCTTTTCTAGCTGAATCAACAGGCTAGGGATGAAAAGCTTGATTTTTGCCGCAACTGCATTGCTGTGCGCAACGATGGTGAATTGTTGATTTTTAATTGCGCTTGCATGGCTGAATTTAGCCAAGTTTTCAGGGGCAATCATCTCCCAAATATTTTGTGCAGTTTGAGCTTCTTTGGTATAGGCATTTAATGCCATAAGCTCAGGTTGTTTCAGTAAAGAATTAAACTGGCGCATGGCTGCTAGCGTTGTACATAACTAGTGGTTGATAGGAATGCTATGAATATCATATTTGTCTCAAATAGTATGGCTAAAGCGAAAACGCTGTCAGTGCTACAAGTGAGCATGATAGCGCTTGCACTGGTGCTTATTCCAACTTTTATTACAATAATGTTGATTGTGCCACAGGAGTCTGCCTTGCAAAAGGGGGTGAAATCTTTAATCCCTCAGCAACTAAAGTTTTTTAATAATCAGCAAAAGCATCTTGATGTCTATGCGGTACAGTTGGGGGAAATGCAAGCACGGATTATGCGCCTAGATGCCCAGAGTGAGCGCTTGTCCAAACTGGCAGGCGATAAGGCGTCAGTAATGGCTGATAGAGCAAGGATGAAGAAAGATTCATCGCCAAGCAATGCTTCAAAAGAGGGCAAGGGCGGTCCATTAGTGCGTAATTCACCGTTGTCTGAGGCTGACTTGCAACAATACATAGCGGATTTAATGGCTAAAATAGACTTGGAGACCGACCAATTTAGCGGCATTGAGGCTAAATTATTACAACAAAGCGTGCTTAAAGATATGCTGCCCAATAGTAGTCCAGTTAGCGTGGCATTTAATTCATCTAGCTATGGCTGGCGTATTGATCCATTTAATGGAGAAAAAGCCTTTCACGAAGGACTGGATTTTCCGGCCGCAGTGGGTACTAGAATTAATGCTGCGGCAGGCGGCATCGTGTCGTTTGCCGGGCCATCGGCTGATTATGGTAAACTGATAAAAATTGATCACGGTTCTGGTTTAGAAACGCGTTACGCACATAGCTCAAAATTATTTGTCACAGTGGGTCAGCGGGTGGAAAAAGGCCAGGAAATTGCTGAAATTGGTAATACCGGCCGTTCTACTGGGCCACATTTGCATTATGAAATTCGTTTTAACGGTAATGCCTTAGATCCAAGACGTTATCTTAAAGCCAGTATTTAAAGCATGTTTGTTGATAGACGAGCATTAAAGCGGTTGAATTTTTAAAAGTACGCACCATTTACTATTTGTGCATTGTAATATCATGATTCAAAAATAAAGTCAGACGATAGTAAAGCTAAAAAAATAACGAAAACAAATAACATTAAGTCATTATTCAAGAAAATAGCCACATTAATACTCACATTCACCTAACTCAAAAGCCTTTTATCCTTTAAGCGGAAAGTCACTCACCTCATGATATCCACGTTGTTCAAAAAACTATTCGGTAGCCGTAATGACAGGCTTGTTAAGCAGTACGCACAAAAAGCGCAAGAGATTAATGGGCTAGAACCAGCAATGCAGGCTTTGTCTGATGAGGCGCTTAAAGCAAAAACCGCTGAGTTTAAACAACGTTATGCCAATGGCGAAACCTTAGATCAACTATTGCCAGAAGCATTTGCGGTGGTGCGTGAGGGCGGTAAACGTGCACTTGGCATGCGTCATTTCGATGTGCAAATGATAGGTGGTATGGTACTGAATGCTGGGAAAATTGGTGAAATGCGTACCGGTGAAGGTAAAACGCTAGTAGCTACTTTGCCGGTTTACCTAAATGCGCTGACAGGTAAAGGCGTTCATGTGGTGACAGTGAATGATTACCTAGCTAAACGCGATGCGGAATGGATGGGCAAGCTTTACAACTTCCTTGGCTTGAGTATTGGTATCAACTTATCTCAAATGCCAACTGATGTGAAGCGCCAAGCTTATGCAGCGGACATTACTTACGGTACCAATAACGAATACGGTTTTGATTACCTGCGCGACAACATGGTGCATAGCCGTGAAGAGCGCGTACAGCGTGGCTTAAGCTATGCATTGATTGATGAAGTGGATTCGATTCTAATTGATGAAGCCCGTACACCGCTGATTATTTCTGGTCAAGCAGATGACAGTATTGCGCTATATAACCAGATTAACGCAGTGGCGGCTAAGCTAGTGGCGCAAACTGAAGAAGAGGGCGCAGGCGATTTTTGGGTCGATGAAAAAGGCCAAAATGTGGTGATGTCTGAACAAGGACACGAGCACGCAGAAGATTTGCTGACAGAATCAGGCTTGCTGCCAGCAGGTTCTAGCTTGTACGAAGCGGCTAATATTACTTTGGTACATCATTTATACGCTTCATTACGTGCGCGCAACTTGTACCACAGAGATCAGCATTATGTGGTGCGTGATGGTGAAGTAACGATTGTTGATGAAATCAATGGCCGTATGATGCCGGGTCGTCGTTGGTCAGATGGTTTACATCAAGCGGT
>JBEDKX010000200.1:0-2846 GCA_041171965.1 Pseudomonadota bacterium
TAATTACTCCAAGCCTTTAATTACGCTATGCTTCTAATTTTGCAGTGTTTTTTAGTTGAACTTGCTGAACAGCACTTGCTTACATACACATTTGTATGTATATTATATACAAAAAAGAATGTATGTATATAGGTTTTTATGAATACGTATATAAATCTCAGGAATAATGTAGATGATGGCTTATTTAAGCTAAACGAAAACATTAAATGACAACTCAAAAAGTTTAAGCGAACGCTCATGGTAAGAAAAACTAAAGAAGATGCAGAACTGACACGCCGGCGCATTATTGACGCCGCTCGTGCGGTCTTTCTCGCGCGTGGCGTCAGCCGCTCTACTTTAGAACATATTGCAAGCCATGCCGAAGTCACTCGTGGTGCGGTGTATTGGCATTTTAAAAATAAAACTGAAATTTTTCATGCTATTCGTGAGCAAGTTTTTCTACCGCTGATAGATCGTATGGACGACACATTAACCATCCAAGGCAATGAAGATCCTCTGACACAGATCGAGAATAGCCTGTGCGACACCATCAATGAATTAAATGAAAATATTGAAATGCGTCAAACTTATGAAATCATGATGATTAAGTGTGAATATGTTGATGAATTTGCCACGGTATTGCAGCAAATACTCAACAACTGTTCAAATATTACCGAAAAAATTCAACTTGCTTATGAACGAGCTGAAGCTCAGCAATTATTGATTGGTAAAAACAATCCGCGTGCGCTAGCAGTCGACACTCACTTGTTCTTCAGTGGCTTACTACATATGTGGGTTAAAGACTTCGATGGCAGCAGATTCCGCTTTCAAGCGACAGATTTGATTAAATCGCATATCAATCTGCGTAGAAAGTAACCATAAATCTAGCGACGGCTTGTTAATCACCAATTGTGACGATAATATACGTAGTAATTCTAACTAGGAAGCCAATGTGAATATTCATACAGGTGAAATTTACGGCAAGCAGACCGCAAATAAGTTTGTTATGTATAACGTCGTTAAAGTTAGTAAAGATAAAAATACCAACCAAGCATTAGTCACCTTACAGAATATTGATAATCCGCTCAGCTTTTTTGAAGCGACCACGCAAAAATTAGCCGCTACCGGTTATATAAGGATTAGCCAAACCCCTTTTATTGACTTAGTACCAACTACAGCCAAACGCAACAAAGCCGCAAGAAAGCCTAGCCGCTGCCCACTTACATATGATTTTTTAGAAGCGCGTGCAGATAGCGAAAGACCCGCACCGATATTGCCAGATTTATTTAGCTGATTTTCCTATACGCTAGCTAAGATCCGGCAAAACCCTAAAACTCTAGACTCGGCGTCACTAGACCCTACATCAGAAGGTGGATGCACTAACCCCTTGGTGGGCCACCCCATAAATCATGGCCATCAGCTTTTGTAATTTGCACTTCTACAAAATCACCTGGGCTTAGACCTTCAGCATCATCCAAATAAACTACGCCATCAATCTCAGGTGCATCGGCTTTTGTTCGACCTATCGCTTCAAAACTACCATCCTCTAACTGGTTGATTTCATCGACCAAAACAGTTTGCATAGTACCGATTTTAGTTTGAAGCTTTGCTGCGCTAATGCGCTCTTGCACTTCCATAAATCGCGCTAATCGCTCTTGTTTAACTTCTTCAGGCACATGATCTGGTAGGTCATTGGCTTTTGCACCATCTACCGCAGAGTAAGTAAAGCAGCCCACTCTATCCAATTGAGCCTCTTCTAAAAAGTCCAACAGCATTTTAAAGTCATCTTCAGTTTCACCTGGAAAGCCTGCAATAAATGTACTGCGTACAGTAATATCTGGGCAAATTTCACGCCAAGCTTTAATGCGTGCAAGATTATTTTCAGCATGCGCTGGACGTTTCATGGCTTTAAGAATACGTGGGCTAGCATGCTGGAACGGCACATCCAAGTAAGGCAAAATCAAACCATCGGCCATTAATGGAATTACTTCGTCCACATGCGGGTACGGATAAACATAATGCAAACGAACCCAAACACCCAATTCGCTTAATGCCTGACTTAGTTCGGTCATGCGTGTTTTTACTGGGCGACCATTCCAAAATCCCGGGCGATATTTAACATCAACGCCATAAGCAGAAGTGTCTTGCGATATGACTAAAATTTCTGAAACACCGGCATTGACTAAATTTTCCGCTTCGTTCATGACATCGCCAATCGGACGACTCACTAAATCACCGCGCATACTTGGAATAATGCAAAAACTGCAACGGTGGTTACAACCTTCCGAAATTTTCAAATAAGCATAATGACTGGGCGTTAAGCGTATGCCTTGTGGTGGCACTAAGTCTATGAACGGCTCGTGCAATTTAGGTAAATTTGCGTGTACGGCAATCATTACTTCTTCCAACGCGTGCGGGCCAGTGACTGCAAGTACGCTTGGATGTGCAGCTTCGACCACGCCTTTTTTGGCACCTAAACAGCCTGTAACAATCACCTTACCATTCTTTTTAATCGCCTCACCAATCGCATCAAGTGACTCTTCAACGGCGCTATCAATAAAGCCGCAAGTGTTAACCACTACTAAATCGGCATCTTCATAGCTACCGGAAATTTCATAGCCTTCCGCACGTAATTGGGTGAGAATACGTTCTGCGTCTGAGCCTGCTTTAGGGCAACCTAATGAAACGAAGCCGACTTTTGGATTTGAAATACTCATCAATATTGACCAATCTTTATAATTAAATTGTTAACTTATGTACATTATTGCAATTGCTTGGCTCTACGTTACCGTGTTAATGGCCGCTACAGAAAAAACTGTAGTGGCTGGCATTTTCACTTTTATATTTTATGGTTTATTACCTTGTGC
>JBEDKX010000201.1:0-4091 GCA_041171965.1 Pseudomonadota bacterium
GAGTCTATAGAGCAATTGGTTGCGGTTGATACGCAGGCCAGACAAGCCGCCTTAGCGCAGATGAAAGTTCTATGTTAACTGCGCTGGCCTTTATTTTCACGCTTGGTTTACTGGTGACGGTACATGAGTTTGGCCATTTTCAGGTCGCCAAATGGTGTGGTGTTAAGGTTTTACAATTCTCAATTGGTTTTGGTAAGCCACTATTTAGTAGAAAGTTTGGCCCAGGCCAAACGGAATTTATCATTGCCGCTATTCCACTTGGTGGTTTTGTGAAAATGTTGGATGAGCGTGAATTAGCGTCAGATGCATCGCATACACAATACTCAGAAGCTGACTTAGCCCGTGCGTTCAATCGCCAATCTGTGGCTAAGCGTATCGCGATTGTGCTGGCAGGCCCTACGGCTAATTTATTGCTGGCTATTGTTTTATATTGGTTGCTTTTTATGATGGGTGTTGCTGGCATGAAGCCTATTGTCGGTAAGGTGATCGAGCATAGTCCCGCTGCGTTGGCCAGCATCACCAATGGCGAAATGATACAAAAAATTAATGGTAAGGATGTCGCCACTTGGCAGGATGCACGTTGGTTATTATTAAACGAATCATTGAAAAGTAAAGCTGTAGAAATTCAAGCCATCAATGCTAGGCAAGAAATTCACATGCATCAATTAGATACTACTAAGCTAAATCTTGATAATGCCAGCGCTGATATATTAAATACATTGGGATTAACTATATTTCAACCAGATATTCCAGCACGTATTGGTAATGTGCTTGAAAATAGTCCAGCTGCTGCGGCCGGCTTATTAAGTAACGATTTGGTTCTCATGATTAACCATAAGTCAGTGAAAATTTGGGAAGATTTTGTGCAAGAAATTAGACGAAATCCGAATCAATCTTTGGATCTTATGGTTAAACGCAATACACAAGAATTAGCGCTGACGGTAAGGCCTGAGCCTGTGATTGAGAACGAAAAAACCATAGGACGCATAGGCGCTGCATTTAAAGTTGAGCAAAGTGAACTGAATCAACTATTTGTTACGACACATTATTCTGCTACGGCAGCACTGCTAAAAGCCGCTGAGAAAACTTGGGAAACATCAATTTTTAGCATCAAAATGTTAGGTAATATGGTTACCGGGCAGTTGTCATGGAAAGGCATGAGCGGGCCTGTGACTATCGCCAGTTATGCGGGGCAAAGCGCTAGTCTTGGCATTAAAGCATTTGTAGGCTTTTTAGCGTTGATTAGTATTAGTATTGCTGTTCTTAATCTCTTACCTATACCAGTATTAGACGGCGGCCATTTCATGTATTATGTGATAGAAATTTTTACAGGCAAACCGGTTTCAGAAGAAGCTATGATTATTGGACAAAAAATTGGGTTCGCCCTTTTGGGTTTTATGATGATTCTAGCTTTATATAATGACATTAATCGATTGATAACAGGCTGATTGCATGGCAATTCAAAACATAAAAAACTTAAAATCCACAAACCTAGCATTCAAGAGTCTTAAGCTTAAATTCCTACTTATATTGGTTTCTAGTTTATACGCGAGCTTGGCTTTGGCGCTTGATGCTTTTGTCGTTAAAGATATTCGTGTAGAAGGTATACAGCGTACAGAAGCCGGCACAGTATTTAGCTACTTGCCAGTAAAAGTCGGCGAGACCATGAATGATGAATTAGCCGCGCAAGCGATTAAGTCTTTATATGGCACAGGGTTTTTTAAAGATGTGCGTATTGAAGCCGAAGGTGATGTGCTTGTGGTTACTGTGCAAGAGCGTTCATCAATCGCTCTAATTGAATTTAGTGGTAATAAGTCTTTTCCTACCGACAAAATGAAAGTGGGTCTCAAGCAAATTGGTATTACCGAAGGTCAGATTTTTGATAAATCACAATTAGATCGTGCAGAGCAAGAAGTAAAACGTCAATATTTATCACAAGGTAAATATGGCGCAACGGTTAAAGCGGTAGTTTCACCACTAGAAAGAAACCGTGTTGCGGTGCGTTTTGATATTGAAGAGGGTGCTGTTTCTAAAATTCGTAGTATCAATATCGTTGGTAATCAAGTCTATACCATGGATGATTTGCGCGCGCAGTTTTTATTGACCACGCCAAACTGGATGAGTTGGTGGAATAAAAACGATCAATACTCAAAACAGAAACTGAATGCAGATTTAGAAACCTTACGCTCATTTTATATGAACCAAGGTTATTTAGAGTTCAACATCGATTCAACACAAGTTTCTATTACCCCAGATAAAAAAGATATTTACATTACAGTGAATGTCACTGAAGGGGAAAAATACACCATTTCAGAAGTTAAATTGGCCGGTGAAACGATAGTTGCTGATGATGAGTTGCAAAAACTGATCAGCTTAAAATCTGGTGATACTTTTAGCCGCGAAAAAATAACACAATCAAGCAAAGCAATTAGCGACCGTTTGAGTAACGAAGGTTATGCCTTTTCAAATGTTAACCCAGTGCCCGACGTGAATAAAGAATTACACACCGCTGGGTTCACTTTTTTTGTTGATCCTGGCAAGCGTGTTTATGTGCGCCGTATCAATATTGTTGGTAATACAAGAACGCGTGATGAAGTCATTCGTCGTGAAGTGCGCCAGCTAGAATCTTCTTGGTATGCTTCTACTAAAATTAATCGTTCGAAAGAACGGTTAGTGCGTACTCAGTTCTTTTCAGACGTTAATATTGAAACGCCAGCAGTTCCTGGTACAGCAGATCAAGTAGATTTAAATGTAAATGTGACAGAAAAATCTACTGGCAGTATCCAGTTTGGTGCTGGTTTATCGAGTAGTGACGGTGTGGTGTTGGGTCTTACCGAAGGTGTAGTTTTTGGTGTGACAGTTAACCAAAATAACTTCTTAGGTACTGGCAACCGCGTTAGTGCGCAGGTTAATACTGGTAAAGTGAACACTACATATTCTCTTTCATATACAGATCCGTATTTCACGCCAGATGGTATAAGTCGCGGTTTTGACGTGTACAGACGTGATGTAAACACTAATCCATTAGTAAGCGTCAGTCCGTATAGTTCATCCTCTTATGGTGCTGGTGTTAGATTCGGTATTCCTTTAAATGAAAAAGATGCCTTTAACTTTGGCTTGGCGGCTGACATGACGCAAGTGAATTTAAAGGATGCGATTTCAAGTTCCCCACAGATGATAGAGTCATGTCCTAGCTTAAGTTGTACGCGTAACTCAGTGGTTGCAACTGCTGGTTGGGTACACGACTCACGCGATAGTATTATGTATACCAGTAAAGGTGTTTTGCAAAAGTTAAGTGGTGAAGTTTCTATGCCTGTGCTTGATTTGCAATACTATAAGCTGCAATATAAACACGCTTGGTATCAAGAAATTTATAATGGCGTTTCTGTGATGTTGAATGGTGAAATTGGTTATGCAGGTTCATATGGCAGTCAACCATATCCATTCTTCAAGAACTTTTATATGGGCGGCGTTAACTCAGTACGTGGTTATGATAACGGTGCCTTAGGCCCGCAATCTATAATGGCATTAACCGGTTATAAGTATTCACAGGGCGGTAATAGAAGTTTACTCGCTAATGCTGAATTACTATTTCCTGTGCCAGGCTTAAAAGATAATAAGCAATTTAGACTAAGTGTGTTTTTTGATGCAGGTAATGTCTATAAAGATGCCTATGATTTAGCTGAATTACGCTACTCAGCGGGTGTCGGCGTTGGTTGGTCATCACCTTTTGGTCCATTAAAACTAATCTACGCAAAACCGCTAAATAATCAGCCGGGTGATCGCACACAAACGATACAGTTTCAGTTAGGACAGCAGTTTTAGTTTAGATAGTTTTTAGTCACGCAAACGACTTGCATTAAAAAAAACTGTTTGCAGATTTATAAGATAGCAAGTGCTTGTGGCATAATCTAAGTATTGTTAATAGTAGTCGTTTTAGGAGATTTTAATTGAGCAACACATTGAAAAATTTAGTACTCGCTAGTTTATTGAGTTTGGCTTTAACAGCCCACAGTTCAGAGTTGAAAGTCGGTTACGTACAAGTCGATAAAATTCTGCAAGAAGCGCCACAAACAGCTGAAAGCGGCAAA
>JBEDKX010000202.1:0-2813 GCA_041171965.1 Pseudomonadota bacterium
GTTTATAAATAGCGTAAATACTTATTTTTTAAGGGCCATATTTTCAGAGTTATCTCTCTAAAAATATGGCTAAAATCATATTAGATAAATCACATCTAAGAATATTTACGCTTGTTTTCTGACACTCGTCTTGGACGAATAGTTCTTTCCAATGGTTTACCACTTACCGTAGTCACAGGTTTGCTTGAAAGCGGCTGCCAAGCAGGAATCAAATGCTGCTTGGTATTACCAATCAAGTCTTCCCTACCCATTTTCACTAAGGCTTCTCGCAAAATTGGCCAGTTATTAGGGTCATGATAACGGATAAAAGCTTTATGTAACTTGCGCACATTACCCGCTTTTGGTATTGCCACATTTTCAGAATCAACCGTGACTTTACGCAGTGGATTTTTACCAGAGTGATACATTGCGGTGGCCATCGCCATAGGCGTAGGGGTAAATGTTTGTACTTGGTCTAACTTAAAGTCATACTTTTTAAGCCATAGCGCCAAATTCAGCATGTCGTTATCCGTGGTACCAGGATGCGCGGCAATAAAATAAGGAATCAAATATTGTTTTTTACCAGCTTCGGCACTAAATTTCTCAAACATGGCTTTAAATTCATCATAAGCGCTCATGCCCGGCTTCATCATTTTGCTTAAAACGTTCTCTTCAGAATGTTCAGGCGCAATTTTCAAGTAGCCGCCCACATGGTGTTGGACTAACTCTTTGACATATTCTGGTGATTTAACGGCAAGATCGTAACGTACGCCACTACCGATTAATATCTTTTTCACACCTTTAATCGCACGCGCTTTACGGTAAAGTTGAATCAAAGCGGTATGGTCAGTATTCAGGTTTTCGCAAATACCCGGATAAACACAGCTCATTTTACGGCAGGATTTTTCAATGGCTTCGCTCTTACATGCAATGCGATACATATTCGCCGTTGGGCCGCCAAGATCAGAAATCACGCCGGTAAAGCCTTCCACTTTATCGCGAATTTCTTCCACTTCTTTCAAAATGCTGGCCTCACTACGACTTTGAATAATGCGGCCTTCATGCTCGGTAATACTACAAAACGTACAACCGCCAAAGCAGCCGCGCATAATATTCACACTAAAACGTATCATTTCCCACGCTGGAATTTTGGCGTCTTTGTACTCAGGATGCGGTTTACGCGCATACGGCATATCGTACACATAATCCATTTCTTTAGTCGTTAGCGGAATCGGTGGCGGATTTAGCCATACTTCGCGGTCGCCATGTTTTTGCACCAGCGCACGCGCATTACCTGGGTTAGCCTCCAAATGCAATACGCGTGAAGCATGGGCATACAATACTGGATCTGCCGCTACAGCTTCATAATCAGGCAAGCGCACCACTTGTTTCGCTCTGTCCGCTTTGGGCTTACGGATAATTTCAATGGCTTTTGTGCCCTCTGGTAAAGCAGATTTCTCAGCTGCATTTTCCGAAGTCGCGCCAGGTTTATTTTCATCCGTTGCACAACTAGCGTCAGCCTTACCCATTTTCATTTCATACGGGTCAACTGGCTTATCAACAACACCCGGACGGTCTAACTTGGTACTTTCAATCTCACTCCAGCCTTCAGGAATCTTTTTGCGCAAAAAAGCCGTACCGCGAATATCTTGAATATCCACTACTTTTTCACCTTTAGCGATACGGTGACTAATTTCCACCAAGGCACGCTCAGCATTACCATAAAGCAGAATATCCGCTTTAGAATCCACCAAAATACTACGGCGAACTTTATCGCTCCAATAATCGTAATGGGCAATACGGCGCAAACTGGCTTCAATACTGCCAATAATCAACGGCACGTCAGAATAGGCCTCGCGACAACGCTGGCTATACACCAACACCGCGCGATCTGGCCGTTTGTTAGGCGCGGCGTCTGGCGTATAAGCATCATCACTACGGATTTTTCTATCAGCGGTATAACGATTAACCATGCTATCCATATTGCCGGCGGTTACGCCAAAGTACAAATTAGGCTTGCCTAACACTTTAAACGCATCGGCATTTTGCCAATCTGGCTGGGCGATAATCCCCACACGAAAACCTTGCGCTTCTAATAAACGCCCAACTAAAGCCGCCCCAAAACTTGGGTGATCAATATAACAATCGCCAGACACTAAAATAATGTCGCAACTATCCCAACCCAACACATCCATCTCGGCGCGGCTCATGGGTAATATAGGTGCCGCACCAAACCGCTTCGCCCAATACGGGCGATAGGTATGAATCGGCTTTGCAAGCATGGTTAAGTATTGTTCCAAGGTATTCGCTACAAATTTTAAAGTGTGCGCATTTTACGCGCTAATTGTATGATTAAGAAGCTTTTTTTACTAAAACTTAGGCTCAGTAACCCTACTTAGAATATTGTTTATAACAAATCAATTCCAAATTGTTTCACTACTAAAGCGAACAATAAGAAGACGATTATGGTGAATAACACGCAAGCGATTAAGCTAACTACAAAGCCCAATTTAGGCAATAAATATGGAAAAAGTAAAAACATGGGCAAGGTTGGCAACACATACCAAAAAGTATAATAAGCATGATTCGCAATTTTGCTAGCGGGTTGCTGTTCTACATATAACCAAATCAGCGTAAGCAATGTAACTAGTGGCAAGGCGGCAATGAGTCCGCCTAATTTATCGCTTCTTCTTGCTAATTCAGACACCAGCACTACCACGCCAGCGGTGATTAAATATTTGAGAATGAGATATTGCATAACGATCCTCCTGATTTACAACTAATCAAGTTTAATGTCCGGCGTGTCCGGTAGGCTTTCGAACCTGAACTTCTAG
>JBEDKX010000203.1:0-2802 GCA_041171965.1 Pseudomonadota bacterium
CCTGTGACGTCTACGCAGCCTTCGTTAACAAACTCAAATGTCCAAGAGCGGTCGTTTCTGCAACGATAGACCATCCCTGGGATATGACTTAACAATGAGTTAGCCGCACGTCGATTGGCAACAACACTCGCTTCAGCTTCTTTATTACGTTGAATGTCTGTCATCGTGCCTATGACGCTGGTGCTCTCGCCTGTGGCGGTTGAAGTAGTTTTTACGCGCATGACTATCCAATTAGGGTCGCCTCGTACTGAGATTAGGCGCGCTTCAACAGTGCAATGGCTTCTTTTACCTTTGGTTAAAGAGTCCAGTCTGGCTTCAAGCATGGGTTTATCTTCAGGATGAAAGAAATCTAGTAATGATTTATTCAAGCAGTCTTGCACTTTGTATTCCAGCATGTTTTCCCATGCACGATTTAGGAAAATTATTTTCCCTTCGGCACTTAGCTGGAATACGATTTCCTCAAGTCGGTCTACAATATTGTGGTAATTAAATTGTGACTCATAATCATTAGTTAACTGATTGTTTGCAGAAGTTGGTGTGAACTGAAATAGCATTAAATTGTTTTGGCCATCTTCACGCATACGCGTGAGACTGGCATTAGATGGTAGAGTTGTGCCATCTACACAAACTAATCGAATTCTAGTAGCGTCTTTTTTTGGTTTGCCAGTTAAAGCTTCTGCGCTTAATTCGGCAAAGTTTTGATGATCAGCAGGGTGAATTAGGTTGGAAAATGGCATGCCTATAATTTGGTCTGACATATCAACCATGCCTAGTGTTTGTAGAAAAGGGGTATTTACAAATTTAACAACATAACCATCAAGCACTGCAGCTGGTGAAGACAGTGCGCTAGAAACTTCAGTGCCCCAGGCAACTTCTTGCGTTAAGTCGCGCCTAGAACGTGATGTTCTAGTAGATAGTAGTGGTTGGATGGTAATAACAATAGCGGCAGAAAATATTGCAACAGCCGCTGAAACGAGCATTACAAGATGTAATAAAAAAGGCCCCTGAATGCTGTACCATGAACCCAATATTATCAAAAAGATAACACTGATAATAAGTGTTGAAAAAATGAATATACTCATCAAGTTAAGCCTAAATATTACAAGTAGTCAGTATAAAAAGAACTCAACTAAAAATGCAAAATATTTTAAATATAATTAAGTCGATTCGTACGTTTGTTAGAAATCATAAACTCTATGCAAATTTGCATGCGCTGGTGGTTTCTATGGTGCTGTCTGTCATATTAATGCAGGCAGGCTCACTGTTTTTATTTGACTATATTCCAGATCATCTTTCTGTCATACACCGCGCCTACCAAGATCAGTCGGTATGGAAGATGGAAATCTATAAATTAGAGCATTCTGAAGATGATAAATTAAATGTGTTGAATCGGCTTAATGAGCGTCTGAGTAATTTTGATGATGTGGCCTACACTTGGGCAAGAAACCAAAATGACACGGCTTTAGCACAGTCCTACAAGGATTTGGCGCTAACACAACATAATTTTTCTGATGCTAGAGTGCAAGGTCGCGATAAAGTAGAAATGCTAGAAAAAGGCCAGTTGGTCATAAAAGCTTATGATAATTTTGTGGCAGCTGCAGAAAAAGATGTCATTATTAAGCAGTCCTTGGTGTCTTTACTGCAATTAGTTTGTCTATTTTTGGTATTTTGTATTGCTGCCGGCATCATGCTTACCTCATGGAGTATTTTGATTAATCGCTTGGGTAAAATATTTTCTAGTATACCTAATGATCTTGTATCTGATTGGCGTAAAAGTAAACATGAAGATGAATTTGAAATACTCGAAAAACTTACCGCGGAGCTGTCTGCAAGGCTTCAAGGTATACAAGTGGAAACTAGTTGGATCAATAAAACCAGTGCTGTAAAAATGCGAAAAATGCTTCTTTCGCAAGACTTTCTATTTAAGCTAGCCAAGCTAATAGGAACTTCTGGACTCAGTGAATTGACCATTAAAAAAGCATTATATTCGTTGGAGACTACTTTAGGTGTCAGTAATATAGCCTTGGTATTTAGTGAAAATGGATCAAGAATATCCGCGCAACGTGCTTTATTTTCTAGTTATTGGCCATTATCTTTTGATGAGAGCATGTTTGATGAGGGCGTGAATTTAATTGCAGTGAGTCATGCTACTAAGCTCATCAAAGGTGAATGCGTGCAATGTGTAACGGTCCCACTGGAAAGTCCAAATGGCTGGTTGGGTATTTTGTTGCTGGAAACGGAAGCCAATCATTATTTTGACGATACCGAATTGCAGCTTTTTGAGGTGACGGCTCAAATGCTTTCACTTTCGATGGGCTTTCAGGCTAGGGAACAAGAAAATAGGCGAGTAGCATTACTTGAAGAGCGCGCCGTAATCGCAAGAGAATTGCATGATTCACTAGCACAATCATTGTCATACATGAAATTTCAGCTCGCTAGATTACAGACTAATTTTGGTGCTAATCTCGTTGAATCTGGCGCGGATGACATTGTTAATGATATGCGTGAAGGATTGGATAATGCGTATCGAGAATTAAGAGAGTTACTCACCACCTTTAGGGTGCAAATGGATGTACGTGGTCTCGATCACGTGCTGGAAGAAGCTATTGAAGAATTTTCGCAACGATCTAGCTTAAATATTAGCTTAGATAATCGCCTTCAGGAATGTAAGCTGAGTGTAAATGAGGAATTTCATCTTTTACATGTAGTGCGAGAGGCGTTGTCTAATATCGTTCGTCATTCTGGCGCTGAAAAAGTCACGATTGCGCTGGTGTTGCAATCGACAGGTGATGTGATTGTGAC
>JBEDKX010000204.1:0-2790 GCA_041171965.1 Pseudomonadota bacterium
GTTGGCTTTGCCTGCAGGAACCTGCAGTTTAATATAGCCAATAACTTTCTTTGCCATGTTTACTACTCCTAATATGGGTGCAATCGCTTGCTAAAGTTAATAATAACTTTACTTGGATTAATCCAAACAAGCTCCCCGTTGATAAATACTGCTTTAAACTTCTTTTTCTATCTGGCTGAATTCAAGCTCAACTGGCGTTGATCTGCCAAAAATAACCACTGAAACACGTAATTTGCTTTTCTCGTAATTAATATCTTCAACATTACCTGAGAAATCTTTGAATGGTCCGTCAGTAATACGAACTGACTCACCTTTCTCAAAGGTAAGTTTTTGCGTAGGATTGCTTTTACTATCATCAATGCGCTGCAAGATGATATCAACTTCTTTATCTTTGATTGGCGTTGGCTTTTGAGCACTACCACCAATAAATGCAGTCACGCGAGGCGTACTTTTAATCAAGTGCCAACTCTCATCCGTCATAGCCATCTGCACTAGAACATAACCAGGATAAAGCTTACGCTCTGAAATCTTTTTAACGCCAGCCTTCATCTCGATAACTTCTTCGATTGGCACTAAAATTTGACCGAATTGATCTTGTAGACCAGAACGAATAATTCGCTCTTCTATGCCTTTTTGTACTGATTTTTCAAAGCCAGAAAAGGCTTGTACCGCGTACCATTTCATACTCATTACGCGCTCCGTCCCATTAACCACTGCACCATGAAAGCAAATCCAATGTCTACAACCGCCAAGAACGCAGCCATAATAATCACCAAAACAAAAACAACCAATGTTGTTTGTATGGTTTCTTTGCGCGTTGGCCAAACTACCTTTCTAGCTTCCGCAACAGATTCACCGATAAAACCCAGCGACTGCTGTCCAACAGGAGTGGTATAAAGCATTGCAATTGCAGCGCCTAAGCCAGCCAATACAACGAGAATGCGCAATACCGTTGCCTTATCTGCAAGCAGATAAAAGCCAGTGATTCCTGCAACAAGTAGCAAGAATGCCACCAACAACTTAATTTTGTTGACCATAATTTACTTAATAAGCACTTAATTATTAGTGACTAAATTTTCACTAGATTCACATTCAATTGAAATAGGCGCATTAAAAAATGCGCCTTAATTCAATAAAACATCAAATCTTTACTTCAAATTTGGCAGGCCAAGAGGGTGTCGAACCCCCAACCCTCGGTTTTGGAGACCGATACTCTACCAATTGAGCTATTGGCCTGTAGCTTACAACTTAAAAAGCCACGCTGGGTTGTAAGCGTAGCTTTTTATTTATACACAGCTAGTTAATTACTTAAGTAGCCGTGAATTCTTTAAAACAACTTATTCAATAATTTTAGCAACAACACCAGCACCAACAGTACGGCCACCTTCACGAATCGCGAAGCGTAAACCATCTTCCATCGCAATTGGCGCAATCAATGTAACAACGATAGATACGTTATCACCTGGCATTACCATTTCTGTACCTTCTGGCAACTCAACTGCGCCAGTAACGTCAGTCGTACGGAAGTAGAACTGTGGACGGTAACCTTGGAAGAATGGTGTGTGACGACCGCCTTCATCTTTACCTAGCACATAGATTTCTGCTGTGAATTTTGTGTGTGGTTTGATAGAGCCTGATTTAGACAATACTTGACCGCGCTCAACTTCTTCACGTTTTGTACCACGTAGCAATACACCTACGTTGTCGCCTGCCATACCTTGGTCTAGCAATTTACGGAACATTTCAACACCGGTACAGATGGTTTTGATCGTTGGTTTGATACCAACAATTTCAATCTCGTCACCAACTTTTACAATACCACGTTCGATACGGCCTGTTACTACAGTACCACGACCTGAGATAGAGAATACGTCTTCCACTGGCATTAAGAATGCACCGTCAATAGCGCGCTCTGGCATTGGGATGTATGTGTCTAATGCTTCTGCTAATTTGAAGATTGATGGTTCGCCGTATTCAGATTGGTCGCCTTCTAGTGCTAGCTTAGCTGAACCAACAATCACTGGTGTATCGTCGCCTGGGAAGTCGTATTTGCTTAGCAATTCACGAATTTCCATTTCAACGAGCTCTAGTAATTCTTTGTCGTCTACCATGTCTGCTTTGTTCATGAACACTACGATGTATGGTACGCCAACTTGACGTGCTAACAAGATGTGCTCACGCGTTTGTGGCATAGGACCATCAGCAGCTGAACATACTAAAATTGCACCATCCATTTGTGCAGCGCCAGTGATCATGTTTTTAACATAGTCAGCATGGCCTGGACAGTCTACGTGTGCGTAGTGACGGTTTGCAGTTTCATATTCAACGTGTGAGGTATTAATCGTAATACCACGGGCTTTTTCTTCTGGTGCAGAGTCAATTTCTGCAAAATTCTTAGCTTCGCCGCCGTATTTTTTTGTTAATACAGTTGTAATCGCTGCCGTTAATGTTGTCTTACCGTGATCCACGTGGCCAATTGTACCTACGTTGACGTGCGGCTTGGTCCGCTCAAATTTACCTTTTGCCATTTAATTTTCCTTTAGATTCAATTATTTAAGATTAGCTCTAATTACTTTTTGTTCATGATGGCTTCAGCCACGTTTCTTGGTGCTTCAGTGTAATGCTTGAATTCCATACTGTAGCTTGCACGACCTTGAGATAAAGAACGAACAGTCGTTGAGTAGCCAAACATCTCAGCTAACGGCACTTCAGCACGAATTACCTTACCGGTTGAATTATCTTCCATACCTTGAATAATACCGCGGCGTGATGACAAATCACCCATAATAT
>JBEDKX010000205.1:0-4318 GCA_041171965.1 Pseudomonadota bacterium
GCATAATGGCTAGGTGTTAAGCGTATGCCTTGTGGCGGCACCAAATCAACAAAGGGCTCATGCAATTTAGGTAAGTTGGCATGCACCGCGGTCATCACTTCTTCTAGCGCATGCGGGCCGGTTACGGCTAAAACACTAGGGTGAGCCGCTTCCACCACGCCTTTTTTAGCACCCAAGCAACCGGTCACGATGACCTTGCCGTTCTTCGCTATGGCTTCACCTATGGCATCCAGCGATTCTTCCACTGCGCTATCAATAAAACCACAGGTGTTGACCACCACCAAATCGGCCTCTTCGTAGCTGGAGGAAATAGCATAGCCTTCTGCACGCAATTGGGTGAGAATACGTTCTGCATCGGAGCCGGCTTTCGGGCAACCGAGTGAAACGAAGCCGACCTTAGGATTGGATAAACTCATGAACACTTACCTATCGTTAATTTAAATTTTATTTATGTACATCATCGCCATCGCTTGGCTATACCTTGTTACCTTAATGGCCGCTACCGAAACCAGCATCACGGCCGGCTTGCTGACCTTTTTCTTTTACGGCCTCATGCCTTGCGCCTTGCTGTTGTGGTTACTCGGCGTCAAACACCGACGGCACATGCAAGCCAAAAAGGGGCTACTCCAAGACGACGTGAGCGACCCAGATGGTAGCGACACCAATCGAAATGAGTAAAATTTGTGCCAACGTGGCTTTCAGTTCGGTGCGCTTGTGCAAACCTGGAATCAAATCGGCCACCGCCACATAAAGCAAGCTGGATGCCGCTAATGCCAATATGATGGGCACCCAACTTTGCACGTATTGCAAGGCATAATAGGCCATCAAGCCGCCGACCAAGGTCGCCACGCTGGACACCAAATTAAAAATTAAGGCTTGTTTTTTACTGTAGCCGGAATGCAGCAGGATTAAAAAATCCCCCACTTCCTGTGGAATTTCATGGGCAATAATCGCTAGAGCTGTCACCGCGCCTAATTTAATATCTGCAGTAAAGGCTGCTGCAATCAAAATGCCGTCAATAAAATTATGAAATGTATCGCCTACCATAATCATCAAGCCGCTACGGCCGCTATCATGCGCATGACTGTGTGAATGGCTGTGACTATTACTACTTAATAATACCGAAGCTTGTTGTGGCGCATTCACCACTTTGTATTTTACACCGTTGGCCATTGGCTCATGCGTGCTTGCCACTTGCGGACAATTTTCTTCAGTGTGTATCGCATGCACTTCACAATGATCGCCATGACAATGACGCCAGATGACTAATTTTTCTAGTATGAAAAATAGTAACAAACCTAGCAACAAGGTAGCAGAAACTGTTTCCACATTACTGGCAATACTAAAAGCATGTGGCAAAATCTCTAAAAATACCGCGCCCAACATTGCGCCAATCGCATAACTGACTAACATCGGCACCCAAGTGGCGCGTACACTCAGCGCAAATACCGCCGCTAAAGAAACGCTCAGCAAGCCACCGACAAAGCTTGATACCACAATCCACGTTAGCGTCGATAATGGCGCAGCTTCATTTGCAAAATTCAGCATGTAATTCTCAAATATTGCATTTAATTAGTCTAAACTTACAAAATAAAGTGTGCATTATAAACGAGCAATCACATTGAGGCGATTTATCGCAGATTAAAAACTACAGATTGAACTACAGAATAGCGCGCACCTAAAGCGCCGACTTCTAAGCAATCTAAATTTCGAACAACTACAAACACCATGAGCTATTCAAACATTACACAACGCATGCCAGCATTATTTATCGGTCACGGTAACCCCATGAACGCGATTACTGATAATCCTTATCGCGACTCATGGTTAAAGTTAGGCAAAGATTTACCTAAACCTAAGGCTATTTTGTGTGTTTCAGCTCACTGGCAAACACATGGCACTCAGGTTTGCATTGCTAATCCGCCCAAAACCATACATGACTTTGCTGGCTTTCCTGCTGAATTATTCGCCCAGCAATACGCCGCGCCAGGTGCACCAGAATTTGCAAATCAGCTATGTGATTTATTTGCAGCAGGCACAGTAAATAAAACTGAAAACTGGGGTTTGGATCATGGCGCTTGGTCGATATTACAATCTATTTTTCCAGCTGCAGATGTACCAGTGTTTCAACTAAGTTTGAATGTTGATTTAGATTTTGCTGGCCATTTTTCTTTTGCACAAAACCTAGCTATACTGCGTGAAAAAGAGGTAATGATCATTGCCAGCGGCAACATTGTGCATAATTTAGGGCAACTAAACCCAAATAGCGGGCCCACAGATTGGGCGCTAAGTTTTGACTATTATATAAAAGCTGCGCTAGAAAATGGCGATGATGATGCCTTGATTAATATATCACTGGCTGGCAACGTTGCAAAGTTGTCCGTACCTACCAATGAACATTACTTGCCTTTGTTATACGTTGCTGCTGTACGACATGTAGACGATGAAATGAAGTTTTTAACCGAATCTTTTGATCTGGCAAGTTTGAGTATGCGTAGTGTGATTTATCGCTAAGTGTTTGGAATACACCAACGCTTAAAACAGCAGAAAAAGATTAAGGCGCTAGCCAAATCATACTCGCCATACGTCCTGTGACGTTGTCGCGCCGGAATGAGAAAAACCGTGTTTCATCGGTATAAGTACAAAAACCCTCATTAATACTTCCGCCGTAAACCAACGTAACGCCTAATTTATTTAAGCGTTGTTGCGCAATTAAATACATATTACACAACCACTTAGCATTTAATTGATGATATCTAACATCATCGCCAACCTCAAAAGCATGCGGCCCGATTGCCGGACCTAACCAGACTAAAATATCCTTTGGGCAAACAGCCATTTTATTGACCGCGGCCTCAATCACACCATCACACAAACCGCGCCAACCTGCATGCACCGCGGAAACAACTGTGCCAGCCTTGTCACATAACAAGATCGGCAAACAATCAGCGGTCATGGTCACACATACAATATTCGATTGTGTCGTAAACGAAGCATCTGCATTTTGCAGTCCCGTATTTTTAGCCGCATCGATAACTTCTATACCATGCACTTGATTTACCCATACCGGCTCGCTAGGCAAATAAGCGCCAAGTAGCTGGCGATTTTTGGCAACTACAGAAACATCATCCCCGACATGCATACCTAAATTTAAGCTCGCATAAGGTGCCTGACTAAAACCACCAATACGTGTGGTCTGTAGTGTTTTTACATTTGCAGGTGCTGGCCAACTAGGCTTGATAAATTCAAGTTCACGCATGATTACTTATTATGCTTTCTCTTTAGGCGCTAAATCATCACTTTCGTCAAGATCGTCTTCTTCAAGATCACCATCTTCAAGCTCAACGCCATCAAAATCGCCCTCTTCGCTTTCATCATATTCAAAGTCGTCATCGCCTTCTTCGTCACTGCCATCGACTTCATCTTCATAATCTTCATCAGCAAGATATGGCTCTGTTTGCAAACCGCCAAAACTCAGCTCAAAGTCATCCTCATCGGTACTTGGATCTTCATAACGCATCGCTTCAAGCAGGGCTTTCATATCATCTGCCAGCTCAATTTGCCATTCCATAAACTCATCAGTCTCAGGATGTAGCAGGCCAAGCTTAATAGCATGCAATGCTTGGCGATCAAACTTATCAACGGCATCGCGCAACGTTTGCGTCATGGCGCGAATAGGTACAATGCCACGAAAACCATAGACTAAGTCACCGACGATAGGCGCTTTCAAATGCTGCATATGCACACGAATTTGATGCGTACGGCCTGTTTCTAAATTACAGCGCATATAAGTCTGAACAGAAAAACGCTCTAGGACTTCGTAGCGCGTTACTGCTGCCTTACCATTACGGTTAATCGACATTTTGGTACGTGAGCGAGGATCGCGACCGATGGGCTGGTCAATAACGCCGTTGCGCCAAATCTGCCCCCAGATAATGCAGCGATATTCACGTTTAACAGTACGCGCTTGTAACTGACGCACTAAATTAGTTTGAGCGGCTAAAGTTTTTGCTACCACTAATAAGCCACTGGTGTCTTTATCTAGCCGATGAACAATACCTGCGCGCGGCACAGCGTGTAATGCTGGCTCATGAAATAGCAAAGCATTTAATAAAGTACCACTCCAATTACCTGCCGCAGGGTGTACCACCATACCAGCCGGTTTATTCACAACTAAAATATGTTCATCCTCATAGACAATATTCAGTGGAATGTCTTCAGCGATATAAGCTTGTGTTTCAGGTTTAGCTTGTACTTGAACTAATACTTGCTCACCGCCCCAAACTTTAGTTTTAGAAGTAGTGGCGTTAGCATCTAC
>JBEDKX010000206.1:0-2714 GCA_041171965.1 Pseudomonadota bacterium
GTGTTTACCGTATTGAAGCAAGATATGTATTATGTGTATAATTAGTTGTTGCCAAATTTTGCCAAAGTGTTTAAGGTGTCAATGATGAGTACTATGAATATTTCATTACCAGAACAGCTTAAAAACTTTGTTGACGAACATGTAGCAATGGCAGGATATGGCACGTCTAGCGAGTATGTGCGTGAATTAATACGTCGCGATCAAGACCGATTATATCTTCGTAGTTTGATTATTGAAGGTGTGAAATCGCCTGTGACTGCTGAAGCTAATGAGCAGTATTTTTCTGACTTACGCACTACGATTAATAAACGACTAGCATAGCAAGCTTGATGAAAAAATTAGTGCATCGCGCGTTGGCAGATGCTGATATTTCAGCGGCACTCGATTACTACGTGACTAATGCGCCAGAGTATACGCTGGCGTTTATTGATGCTTTAGAACATGCGTATCAACACATCCAAAAATTCCCAGCGACAGGCTCATCACGCTACGCACATGAATTAAGTCTGCCAGAATTACGTGTTTGGGGTTGCCAAAAATTCCCTTATCTAGTTTTCTACGCAGAACAACAAAATCAAATTGAAGTGTGGCGTGTATTGCACAGTAGCCGTGATATTCCGGCTTCGCTTAAATTAGAAACCATTAATAAGAACTAGCCGTACTTTGATTGTCGTTTAAAACGACATTTAATGTCATCTATCAGTCAAATCAGCCATCAACTCTTCAATGGAGTTGAAGTGCTTTAAGTTTTTAGTTTCAAGCTCCTTCATTGCTTTAATTGTTTTGGCATTTGGTATTAGAGGCGTTTATAAATCACAGTCAGTTATTTAAAGATAAACTCTTTAGGCAATAACACCCAAATTTTGCCAGTTTGCTTCATCGCCCCGGCCTTTGCGCCAGCCTCAAAACCTGCGCCCCAAAAAAAGTCAGCACGCACGCCGCCTTTAATGGCGCCGCCAGTATCTTGTGCTACTACTAAACGCTTGATAGGTTTTGTGCTATTGGGTTCAGTGGTGGATAAAAATACAGGGGCGCCTAGTGGCACAAATTTTGGATCTATGGCCACGCTTCTTTCGCCTAAAATAGGTACGCCAAGTGCGCCTAATGGGCCGGCAAACCAATCGGTAACTCTCTAAAGAATACATAACTCGGGTTGCTATTAAGTAACTCTCTTAGCTTGCTGGGGTTGTTGCGCGCCCAATTTTTAATGCCATTCATAGAGGCTGTTGCGCTGGTGAGTTCGCCACGTTCTATTAATATGCGACCGATTGAATTGTATGATTGGCCATTTTGATCGGCATAGCCGACATGGATTTGTTCGCCATTTTCTAACTGCACTAGACCTGAGCCCTGAATCTGCAAGAAAAATACATCAATAATGTCATCGATATAAATGAACTCGCGGCCTTTGATGGGCGAAGTATCTAGATCAATTTCTGCGCGATTGTAATAAGGCACTAATTTATTACCGACTAAGCGCCCGCGTACCCGTTTGTATTTCAGTTCAGGAAAAATGCTATCAAGCTCAACGGTAATCAAATCGGTGGGTGCTTGGTACAACGGGTTTGAGTATTTGGCTGTTTTATTACGACTGCCTTTAAGCAGCGGCTCATAATAACCAGTAATCATGCCGTTTTCTGAGCCGTCAATATTTGTCGTTTTATATACTGAAAAATATTCTTTAAAGTAGCCTTGTAGTGCATCCAAACTGGGCTTACTTACATGCTGGCTATTTAGCTGAGTGGCGGCGCTACAGGCTTTTTGCCACATTGGCCGGTTAGCTAAAGCGCTACAACTATGTAGCCAAGCGGGCCACGAAAAGGCCAGATTGTCTTGATAAAAACCATCGATATCATCCCAGTTAGCTGGTTTTAATAAGCCGTAGTCAGCAATTTTGGCGATTTCTTTAGCATCAATTATTTTAGGTTCGCTGATGGTAGTGCTTGCTACTTGCGGACAATCACATTTGGCCGTTGCTGGCGCTACTGTAACGGCTGTGGCCGATTTTACTGGTTCAGTAGATTTAAGTGTATTGTTAGCACAGCCAGACAATAAACTGGCGAGTAATATGGAGGTAAATAGAGCGGCTGATTTTTTCATTAATTGACTAAAAACCTAATATTTTAACAACACTTAAAATTGGACTAAAACAGACTTTGATATTCAATAAACCTAGCTGAGAAAAATTAAATTAATGCAACACTCTAGGCATATTCAGAACAAATGGGTGAATGATGGCATCAAAGCGGTTGCCGTCTTCTGCAACCATTTGGTAAGTGCCATGCATTTCACCCATAGGCATGCTGATAAGCGTACCGCTGGAATATTCAAAAGACTCGTTAGGGCTGAGTAATGGCTGAGCACCAATTACGCCAAGGCCGGTCACTTCTTGTATAGCACCATTGGCTTCGGTGATAATCCAGTGGCGGCTGATTAATTGCGCGGCAACATTGCCTGTATTGGTAATTTTTACATGGTATTCAAAGGCGTAGCGATTGTGCTCAACATCAGATTGTTGGGCGTTAAATATCGCTTCAACAGTCACAGTGCATTCGTAATGGTTAGCGCTGCTCATGCTGTTTGCCTCATACAATTAAACCAGCGCTAGGTGAACTTGGGCTGGCCGAGTAAAGTTTTTTAGGCATGCGACCAGCTAAATAGGCTTCGCGACCGGCTTCTACCGCTTTTTTCATGGCACTGGCCATGAGTATAGG
>JBEDKX010000207.1:0-2710 GCA_041171965.1 Pseudomonadota bacterium
GGCGCGAAAATTGCTAGACTTGAAACAAGTAACACATTTTAGTTAAAATTGTTTTAACATAGATCAATTGTTAATTAATGTTTGCGAAAAATATTAATTACTTTCCTTCAATTTCAAAGGCCATTATGTCTTGTAAAGAAATGTCACAGGTTAAGCACGTTGGCTTTTTAACCTTAAATAATTTCTCCATGATTGCATTTTCAAATGCCATTGAAATTTTACGCATGGCTAATTACCTAATGGGCGAAGAGGTTTATCAATGGTCAGTCATTACGGTAGACGGCGAACCTGCAACTGCCAGTAATGGCTTAGCCTTTGCTAAATCTAGCATGCTAGATTTTGCGAACATGCCAGACATGTTACTAGTGTGTGGTGGCGTAGATGTACAAGACGTAGTGAGTCCGGCGGTAATTAAGCTAATTACGCAGGCCAGCAAACATAATATTTGGCTAGGCAGTCTTTGTACGGGTAGCTTTGCTTTGGCCAAAGCTGGCGTGCTAGATGGCTACAAATGCACCATTCATTGGGAAAACATGGCCAGCCTGCGTGAAAAATTCCCCTACATTATTTTTATGGAAGAGCTTTTTGTGATTGATCGCGACCGCTGCACTTGTGCTGGCGGTACTGCGCCAATAGATTTAATGTTAGCGTTTGTGCATGCCAGATTCGGCAAAAATTTAGTGGCCGAGATTTCCGATCAATTTATGGTGGTGCGCGCAAGAGATAGCAAAGACCAGCAACATATTCCAGTAGCAGCTCGCGTTGGTTACAGCCACAAAGCGCTGGTAGAAGTTTCTGCCTTGATGGAAGCAAACATTGAAGAGCCTTTGCCGCTCGATGAATTAGCCAGATTAGCCGGATTATCGCAACGGCATTTGCAACGGATGTTTAGCCATACTTTAAGCATGAGCCCAATGCATTATTATCTAAATCTAAGATTACGTCGTGCCCGTGCTTTATTGTTACAAACTGAAATGTCGATTATGACCATTACTGTGGCTTGCGGATTTCAGTCTTCGTGCCATTTTAGTAAATCTTATCGTACACTTTTCGGTTATTCGCCCAGCAATGAAAGACGCCAGCATCAACATACGCCTGCCATACACTCACTGGCGAGCACTGCCAATATGTTAACAGCCAGTCTAGACGGATAGCCACGTTTAAATGTTTGTTAAATTTTAGCCTTGAGCTTTAAGCACTTTTTTACTGGGAAATTTACTAGGCAAATTTACTAGGCTAATGTTCGCTTCCAACTCATATCCAACTCATAGATGTTCTGCATTTTTCTGATAAGTTCCATCATGTCGTGATTAAACAAGATTGTGTCGGAATATTCACTTTGCTTAAAGACCCTGCAAGATATGTTATCACTTGTAATTAAAATGTAACAAATTAGTGAAGCTACTCGCTTCAGCGGTTGACTATGCGGTACCGGTATGAGCTTTCTCCTACCGATTTCTTTAAGTAATACATATTTTGCAGGAGTTAAAATGAAAACCATTTCTAAATGTATTCTAGCCTCTCTCACCATAATCACACTACAAGCGCAAGCAGCCGAACAAGCCAGCTGCAGTACAGTTAGTTTTGCTGATATTGGCTGGACCGACATTACCGCAACTACCGCAATCACTTCTAACGTTTTACAAGGCCTAGGCTACAAGCCAAAAGTCACCATTGCTACTGTGCCAATTGCTTTTGCTGGTGTTAAAAAACATCAAATTGATGCATTTTTAGGCTACTGGTCGCCTTCAATGACACCGATTGTTGAACCGTTTCTTAAAGATAACGGCATTAAAGTGTTAGAAAAACCTAATTTAGTCGGTGCTAAATACACTTTGGCAGTACCAACTTATGCGTATGAAGCTGGCCTAAAAAGCTTTGCGGACATTGCTAAGTTTAAAGATAAGTTAGATGGCAAACTTTACGGTATTGAGCCTGGTAACGATGGCAACTTATTAATTAAAGGCATGATAGATAAAGACCAATTTGGTCTTAAAAGCTTCAAAATGGTTGAATCTAGCGAAGCTGGCATGCTGACTGAATTAAGCCGTGCAGTTAAACAGAAAAAATGGGTAGTATTTTTAGGCTGGGCACCGCACCCAATGAATGTGCAACAAAACATTACTTATCTTAGCGGTGGCGATGATGTATTTGGTGCAAATTACGGCGAAGCTAAAGTTTACACCGTCACTTCAAACGACTTAGCGACACGCTGCCCGAACGTTAATAAATTGGTGACTAACCTAGAGTTTTCACTAGAAATGGAAAACCAAGTAATGTTGCCGATTATGAATAAGGTCAATCCAAATATCGCAGCAAAAGCTTGGTTAAAAAAGAACCCTGCAGTGCTTGATAAATGGTTAGAAGGCGTTCAAACCAAAGATGGTAAACCTGGCTTAGCTGCGGTAAAAAAATATCTAGGTGCTTAATGCTCGGTACTTAAAGCTCGGTACTTAATACTTGATGCTTAATTTAAGTATTAAAAAAATATTTAAATTAAAATCTTTTTAAGCCACAACAGTCCTAAAGCTGTTGTGGTTTTTTTATTGCCGTAAGCCGCAAAAATTCAATGAGCAATCAGTCCAATTTAGAATTTTGAAACAAATAACACTCACTTATGATGTTAGCTGAAAACGACACATGTCGTATTCAGTAAAGATGATGTCGATAAGTTGGTCGAGTACCTGAACGGCTTGATTCCCGTGGGCGA
>JBEDKX010000208.1:0-2704 GCA_041171965.1 Pseudomonadota bacterium
GGCATTGGTACAGTAAATCAATAAATCATGGCGTGGTTCTTTTTCTATTTTACATAAAACAGCACGATCTCATATAAAAATCGTTCGGCTTTTACAGAAAAACTGGACATCAATGGTGTTGGCGATGCCTACGAAATTGGCTATACCGATGTGTTGAAATACAAAAATTATAATAAACTATTTTAAGAATCCAATATGCAAGCTTTTACCAAGTTAAATGGTTTGGTTGCTCCTTTAGACCGCGCAAACGTGGATACGGACGCCATTATTCCAAAACAGTTTTTAAAGTCGATTAAGCGCTCAGGTTTTGGTGTGAATGCTTTTGATGAATGGCGCTACCTTGATCATGGCGAGCCAGGAATGGATAATGCTAAACGTCCAATTAATCCTGATTTCGTATTGAATCAAGCGCGTTATCAGGCTGCCAGCATTCTACTCACGCGTGAAAACTTCGGTTGTGGCTCAAGTCGCGAACACGCCCCGTGGGCGCTTGAAGATTTCGGTTTTAAAGTGATAATTGCGCCGAGTTATGCGGATATTTTTTACAATAACTGTTTCAAAAATGGCATGTTGCCTATTGTATTAAGCGCAGATATTGTCGATGACATATTCACCCAAGTTACATGCGCAGAAGGTTATAAACTTCATGTGGATTTAGCGGCACAAACCGTCAGTACGCCTAGCGGTGAAGTACATCAATTCGTCGTCGATGCATTTCGTAAACATTGTTTGCTGAACGGCTTGGATGAAATTGGTTTAACCATGTTGCAGCAAGATAAGATTAAAGCGTTTGAAGCCAAGCACAAGCAAGCTCAGCCTTGGCTTTTTAGCTAATTTACGTATTTATTATTTAGTATTCATTTACACGCTAAGAAAGTAACTTCATGAAAATTGCAGTATTGCCAGGTGATGGTATAGGTCCAGAAATTGTCGCACAAGCCATTAAAGTATTAAACGCGCTCAAGCTTAATTTAGAAATGACTGAAGCGCCTATTGGTGGCGCAGGTTATGAGGCCGCAGGTGATCCACTGCCAGCAGCAACGCTACAATTAGCTAAAGACGCTGATGCAGTTTTATTAGGTGCGGTAGGCGATTGGAAATACGATAAATTAGAACGTCATTTACGTCCAGAACGTGGCTTGCTACGTATTCGTAAGGAACTAAATTTGTTTGCTAATTTGCGCCCAGCCTTACTTTACCCTGAGCTAGCAGACGCCTCAACACTTAGGCCTGAAGTTGTTTCTGGCCTAGATATTATGATTGTGCGTGAACTCACAGGCGATATCTATTTCGGCCAACCACGTGGCATAAGTACATTAGCAAATGGTGAGCGAGAAGGTGTTAACACTATGCGTTATTGCGAATCTGAGATCCGTCGTATTGGTCGTGTAGCTTTTGATATTGCAATGAAGCGTCGTCAAAATGGACAGAAAGCAAAAGTATGTTCTGTGGATAAAGCCAATGTGCTGGAAGCTACTGAATTGTGGCGCCAAGTGATGATAGAGTTGTCGGCAGAATATCCTGAAGTAGAATTAAGTCACATGTATGTGGATAATGCTGCTATGCAATTAATTCGTGCACCTAAGCAATTTGATGTGATGGTAACTGGAAATATTTTCGGTGACATATTGTCCGATGAAGCCTCAATGCTAACTGGTTCTATCGGTATGTTGCCGTCTGCATCACTGGATGAAAACAATAAAGGCATGTACGAACCTAGCCATGGTTCTGCACCTGATATTGCAGGTAAAGATGTTGCTAATCCTTTGGCTACTATTTTGTCAGCAGCAATGATGTTGCGTTATACCTTTAACGATGAAGCGAGTGCGTTGAAAATCGAAAATGCAGTAAAAAAAGCCTTAGCTCAGGGTTATAGAACTGCTGATATTGTGACGGATGGTTGTAAACAAGTCGGTTGTAACGCTATGGGTGATGCAGTTGTTGCCGCACTTAATTAAGTTTTTTGCGGTTAGTTTACTTAAGTTTTAGTTAGGGTTAAGAATATGCTTAGAGTTGGTTTAGTTGGATGGCGTGGCATGGTTGGTTCAGTGTTAATGCAGCGCATGATAGAAGAAAACGATTTTGCGCTTATTGAACCACAGTTTTTTACGACATCACAAGTGGGTGGCAAAGCACCTAATGTGGGCAAAGACTCTCCAGCTTTAAAAGATGCAACGAACATTAGCGAGCTTAAGCAAATGGACGCGATTATTTCGTGTCAAGGTGGCGACTATACCAGCGAAGTTTTTCCTAAATTACGTGCTGAAGGCTGGCAGGGACATTGGATTGATGCGGCGTCTACCTTGCGTATGGAAAATGATGCGGTGATTGTGCTTGATCCTGTCAATCTGCATGTGATTCAAGATGCCTACACGCATGGTAATAAAAATTGGGTAGGTGGTAATTGCACAGTTTCATTAATGCTCATGGCCTTAAATGGCTTATTCAAAGCCAATTTAGTGCAATGGGCAACATCGATGACTTATCAGGCTGCATCAGGTGCAGGTGCGCAAAATATGCGCGAATTACTGAATCAAATGGGTGCAGCACATTCTGCCGCACGTCATTTATTAGAAGATCCAGCCTCGGCTATTTTAGATATTGATCGCACGGTTGCCGCTACTTTGCGTGACGAAAAATTCCCTACTTCACAATTTGGCGTGCCACTGGCTGGTAGCTTAATTCCTTGGATTGATAAAGATTT
>JBEDKX010000209.1:0-2703 GCA_041171965.1 Pseudomonadota bacterium
TAGCAGCCTTTACTTTTTGGGGTTGGCAACTAGTGATTCTAGCCGCAGCGATTTCTTTACCTTTGGGTTACACGCAAAGCAAAGAATACGCAGAACTAGAATGGCCAATTGATATTTTAATTGCCGTTGTTTGGGTTTCTTACGCAATTGTGTTCTTTGGTACGATTGCAAAACGTAAAGTTAAGCACATTTACGTCGCAAATTGGTTTTTTGGCGCATTTATTCTAACCGTTGCTTTACTACACATCGTAAACAGCGCGGCGATACCTTCAGGCTTTATGAAATCTTATTCAGCTTATGCCGGTGTGCAAGATGCAATGGTGCAATGGTGGTATGGTCATAACGCGGTTGGTTTCTTCTTAACCGCTGGTTTCTTAGGCATCATGTATTACTTCGTACCTAAGCAAGCTAATCGTCCTGTTTACTCATATAGCTTATCAATTGTGCATTTTTGGGCATTGATTTTCACTTACATGTGGGCGGGTCCTCACCATTTACATTACACCGCTTTGCCTGATTGGACTCAATCTCTAGGTATGGCATTCTCATTGATTCTGTTAGCACCAAGCTGGGGCGGCATGATCAACGGCATGATGACAATGTCTGGCGCATGGCACAAATTACGTACAGATCCTATTTTGCGCTTTATGATCGTTTCATTATCTTTCTACGGTATGAGTACGTTTGAAGGCCCAATGATGGCGATTAAAACCGTTAACTCACTTTCACATTACACGGATTGGACTGTAGGTCACGTGCATTCTGGTGCTTTAGGTTGGGTTGGCTTAGTTTCTATGGGTGCGCTTTACTACATGGTGCCACGTCTATTTGGTCAAAAACAAATGCACAGCATGAAAGCCATTGAAATGCATTTTTGGTTAGCGACTGTAGGTATCGTGCTTTACATCTCTTCACTTTGGATTTCTGGTGTGATGGAAGGCTTAATGTGGCGCGCTATTAATACCGATGGCACATTAACTTACACATTCGTAGAAAGTGTAAAAGCAAAACATCCGTACTACATCATTCGTCTATTAGGTGGTCTACTTTACTTAAGCGGCATGATTATTATGTTATGGAATGTGCTTAAAACGGCCACCAGTGGTAAGGCTGCAACTGCAACGATTCCAGCTGTTACTGCTCACGCTTAAGGGAAACTATTATGTCTAATCATGAAACAAAAAGTGGCTTCAGCCACGAGAAAATTGAGACCAATAACTTTCTAATGATTGCGCTGATTTTATTAGTGGTCGCATTTGGGGGAATCGTGGAAATTGTGCCGCTATTCTTTCAAAAATCTACTACTGAGCCAATTACTGGTTTAAAACCATACACGGCTTTGGAGCTAGCTGGGCGCGATATTTACCAGCGTGAGGGTTGTTATAACTGCCATTCACAAATGATACGTCCGTTTCGCGCTGAAACGTTGCGTTATGGTCATTACTCAGTGGCTGGCGAGTTTGTATACGACCATCCATTTCAGTGGGGTAGTAAACGTACCGGTCCAGATTTACACCGCGTTGGTGGTAAATACAGTGACGAATGGCATCGCATTCACTTAATTAACCCGCGTGATCTTGTGCCTGAATCTATCATGCCAGCTTATCCTTGGTTAGAAAAAACACCAGTAGATGCCGAATCTATGGCGCCTAATATGCGTGCGCTTCGCGTAGTTGGCGTACCGTACACAGATGCTGAAATTGCTGGGGCGGCGGCTGAAGTGAAAGATAAAACTGAGTTAGATGCAATGATTGCTTACCTACAAATTTTAGGCACGCACCTTAAGTAACTGTTACTTAAATCAACTAATTTTAAGACACAGAAAGGATGACGAAAAATGGATATTAATACACTCCGAATAGTGACTACCGTTGCGAGCTTTATCGTGTTTATTGGCATCCTAGTTTGGGTTTGGCGGAACAGAAATACATCAGATTTTAAAGAAGCCGCCAACCTGCCATTTAAAGAAGATGAACGCTAATTAAACCAAAGCTGATAAAGCTAAGGTTAGTAACACTAAAGTTAAAAAACTTAAAGTTAAGGTCTCATATTTTAAGCATTAAAGTCAGCAGTCTTGAAATATGAAGTCTTAAAGTTTGAAAACATAAGGAAAATAAAATGAGTGATTTTACGAGTAATTTTTGGCCAGTGTTCATCACCGCCATCTCCTTGCTTGGTATTTTTGGCTGCGCTTTGTTGCTGTGGTTAACAAGCAAAGTAAAAATAGCAAACCCAAATGGCGACAATACTAGCGGCCATGTTTGGGATGAAGATTTACGTGAAATGAACAACCCTCTACCACGCTGGTGGGTTTGGATGTTCATCCTAACGATTATCTTCGCCCTTTTCTACTTAGCAGCTTACCCAGGTTTAGGTAGTTACGCAGGTAAACTTGGTTGGACGCAAAATAATCAGTATGACAAAGAAATGGCTGACGCCAACAAAGCCTTGGAGCCACTTTATTCAAAATTTGCCGCAATGCCTACTGAAGAACTGGCTAACGATAAAGAGGCTAAAGCTATTGGTGAACGCTTATTTATGAATAATTGTTCGCAATGTCATGGTTCAGATGCTAAAGGTAGTCGCGGCTTTCCTAACTTGACCGACCACGACTGGTTGCATGGCGGTAGCCCTGAAAAAATTCAAGAAACCATCACTGGTGGCCGTATTGGTATGATGCCTCCTATGGCCGCTGCTGTAGGC
>JBEDKX010000210.1:0-3076 GCA_041171965.1 Pseudomonadota bacterium
GCGTAGCGTTATCCGCCCCATGGGATGAACACCGCATATCCACCCTATAATCAATCAAATATCAACTCTAACCCCGCTGGAAGCGGCATGAATGCTGGCTTGCAGGGCAGCGCAATTATTCTTTGCATCCGCAAAATCCAACATCGGCGCTTTGTCGTTCAACACACAATCACTGAAATGTTCAATTTCAAGATTAAAGTGGTTACTCGGTGCGAAACGTTCTTCGGCATATTTTCCATCTTCCAGCGCCCAGCTAATTACCGGCACATCGTTTTGAAACACCCAAGCGGCGTGGCATTTTAGCCAACCGTTAGTGCCGATGATTTCGTATTCGGATTTGCGTGAGCGTTCGAAGCTGACATCAAAATGACCAAATCTTGCGCGGCCTTCACTGTCGTTGCCAAAGTCTAAGATGCCACTGGTGACAATATCCGCACCGGCTTGGTTAAATTTCGCATGAGCGATCACCGATTTAGGCTCGACTGGCTTGCCATCTTTCGCAGGGTTAGCTCCGATTTAGGCTCGACTGGCTTGCCATCTTTCGCAGGGTTAGCTAAACCAAAGCACCAACGTAAGGTGTGAATCGCGTAAGGGCCAATATCCCACATAGCGCCGCCGCCATGCTCAACGCCACTGGCAATGCGATACATCCGCGCTGGTTTCATCAAAAACGAATAGCTGGCACGCACCGATAACACATCACCGATTAGGCCAGATTCAACGATTTCTTTTACCCGCGCATGTTGCGGATGAAAGCGGTACATAAAGCCTTCCATCACTTTAACGTTATTTTTAATCGCGGCTTGCTCAATGGCTTCAATATCCGCCACGGTTAAGGCCATGGGCTTTTCAATCAAGACATGCTTACCAGCATTAATCGCTTTGAGCGCCCACTGCAAATGCTCATTATTGGCCATTGGGCAATAAATAGCCTGCACATTAGCATCGTTAATCAGCGCATCAAGGTCGTCATAGCAAGTCACGTTGCCGTGGCAAGGCGCGTATTTGTCTAAAGTAGCTTTAGCAGCGCCAGCGCGGCGACTGGCAATGGCGACTAATTGTGAATTTGGCGCGGCAATAATGGCTGGCAACAAGCGCTCATTAACCCTTGCTGCACCTAGAATTCCCCAGTTTAATTTTCTATCTGATGTCATTTTTGCTTTCTAAAATAAAGTCTTAAATTGATTCTTGCGCAAACCATTTAATGCTACAGCCTATGCTAGGAATTTGCTCTTTTGGGCCTTGTTGCGTTTGGGCGATCATTTTCATCGCGTTAAATAAATCTCTAGTGTTATCTGCTTGTGGCTCGCCGCGCCCTGCAGCATCAAAGCGGCCGCGATATTGCAGCTCTAAATTAGCGTTAAAACCAAAAAAATCTGGCGTGCAAACAGCACCATACGCTTTTGCCACTTCTTGCGTATCGTCCAGCACATAAGGAAACGGGAAATTGTATAACTTAGCTTCTTCCACCATGCGCTGATAAGAATCATCAGGGTAGTTTTCAGTATCGTTACTTTGAATGGCAATGACATTAATACCATATTCTGCTAACGCACGACAATCGGCGGTTAGTCGCGTTTTAATCGCCTTAACGTAAGGACAATGATTACAAATAAACATCACCAATAAGCCATTTTCACCGGCACAACTGGCCAATGAATAACGCTTGCCATCAACGCCTAGCAAATCGAAATCAGCTGCGCGTTGACCAAAATTACATGCTGGTGGATTCATGAAAGCCATGGTTTTCTCCTAAATTTCGTTATACTTATTGTCGTGTTATTTATTTTCAAAATCAGCAATTAACTAACACTCTTTTTATAAGACCGCTACATACCCATAGTATGTCAGCTTTAACGTTTATATTATCACTTTTCTCTTTCATTTCGAGACTATCAATTCATGGCAAATCTGCGCTTTTACACCAACAACCCTTTGGCTTTGGGCGTGACGATTCAACTCTCAGAAAGTGCAGCAGCGCACGCCACACGGGCGCTACGCTTAAATGTGGGTGATAGCGCGATAGTGTTTAACGGTGATGGTTTTGACTATGATTGCGAGTTGACTGCTATTAATAAAAATAGTGTATTTGCCATTGTTACCGCCGCCAATCCAGTGAAGAATGAGTCGCCATTAGCCATTACTTTATTACAAGCCATCTCCAGTGGCGACCGTATGGATTTCACTATACAAAAAGCCGTAGAGCTAGGCGTGACAAAAATTCAGCCAATTTCCAGTCAGCGCAGTGTGGTCAAACTTTCTGCAGAACGGGCTGAAAAACGTACTGAGCATTGGCAGAATATTGCCATTTCTGCCTGCGAACAATCTGGCCGCGCGCTAGTGCCAACCGTTAATGCGCCCGTGAGCTTGCAACAATGGCTGGCGGTTAATCCTCAAGCCAACAGCACAAGATTACTACTTAATCCCGTTGGTGCCTTACGCCTTGCTGAATTAGCAAAACCTAGCGATGAAACACAATTGTTAATAGGTGCGGAAGGTGGTTTAGCGCAATTTGAAATTGACTTGGCCTGCAGTCACGGCTTTCAATCTATTGTGTTAGGGCCAAGGATTTTACGTACGGAAACTGCGGCATTAACCACCATTGCCGCCATGCAAACGTTATGGGGTGATTTTTAGTGCGCTTAGACTAAAGCGAAATTAATGCTAGCACTCCCATTATTAAGCTAACTTGCTTAGTTCTAAATTCAGCTTAAATTTAAGGGCATCCGTATGCTGTGACTGTTTTACTGAAAATCGCTGGATTGAAAATTCACAGTGTAAGTTGATTCAACTATTCAGTTGATGAGTGGCAGCTTTAGAGCAAGTTAATTTGAAAATCATGTGACAAGTCTCAGCCAATTTTAGTCATGCGCTAATTAATTAGAAACGGCAGGATTATCCCCATACGAGATGGTCAACTTCTACCTATCACAGACAATAGTCGACCCATAGCAGTCATTTGAGATAAAGAAAACCATCCGAATGAAATGCCCCGTTTTGCCGGCTGCCATACAACGACAGGTGATCAACTCTCAAATTAGGTATCGAACTAAGAAAGATAGCGTCTCATATCACG
>JBEDKX010000211.1:0-2699 GCA_041171965.1 Pseudomonadota bacterium
ATTATAGCGCGTGTGTTTTCGATGCCAAAGGCAAAACTTTTAGGGACGATATTTATGCTGAATATAAAGCCAATCGCGCTTCTATGCCAGAAGATTTACGCCCACAAATAGAGCCACTGCATGAAGCCATAAAAGCGATGGGCTGGCCACTCATTATGATAGAAGGCGTTGAGGCAGACGATGTTATCGGCGCGCTGGCAAAACAAGCCGAACGTGAAGGCGTGCGGGTAATCATTTCTACTGGCGATAAAGATATATCACAACTGGTAAACGCGCATATTACCGTGGTGAATACCATGCGCGATGCCTTCAGACGAGTAGACGACGTGCTTGATATTGCTGGCGTTGAGCGTAAATTTGGCATACCGCCTAGCCTGATGGTGGATTATCTCGTGTTGGTAGGCGATACTTCAGACAACGTGCCTGGCGTGGAAAAAGTTGGCCCTAAAACGGCAGTGAAATGGCTGAAAGAATATGGTTCGTTAGACAATATTGTCGCCAATGCAGAAAATATTAAAGGCGTGGTGGGCGAAAATTTACGCAAAGCCTTGACCTGGCTGCCTACTGCGCGTCAATTAATTACCATACGCTGCGATGTTGGCATTCAGGAAAATTTATCTGACCTTGCGCCACAGCCGCAGGATAAAGTAAAACTGGCTGAATTATTTGATCGCTTTGAGTTCAGAAGCTGGCGTAAAGAGCTGGATAATATGCCAGACAGCGCGCCTCCTAGTGCAATGTCTAGCGCTACAACAGAGGCGCCACAATCAGATTTATTCGGCGTGGCGACTTCCGTTCGCCGTGAGCCAGTCGAAGGGAAGCTCAACGGCCATGATTCGACAAACTCACCACGGACGGATTTATATGAGCCGACTTATCAAGCCAACACCAGCAGAAATTACGAAACGATTTTAACGAATGATGGATTAGACCGCTGGTTAGCCAAATTAGGTGCGGCTGATCTCATCTGCTTTGATACCGAAACCACCTCACTAGACCCAATGACAGCCAAAATTGTTGGCATGTCATTCAGTGTAGAGGCTGGAAGTGCGGCTTATTTACCATTAAAACACGATTATTTTGATGCGCCTGAACAGCTCAACTTTGCTGAAACTTTGGCTAAAATTAAACCTATTTTAGAAAACCCTGCCATCAAAAAAGTCGGTCAAAACTTCAAATATGACCAACACGTACTGGCCAATCACGGCATTGCTTTAAATGGTATAGAACACGATACGCTGCTGCAATCTTATGTATTCGAGTCGCACAAAACGCACGGCATGGATGACCTTGCTATGCGCCATTTAGACTTGAAAACCATCACATTTCAAGAAGTGGCCGGCAAAGGTGCTAAACAAGTCACGTTTAACCAAGTGACGGTAGAAATTGCCGCTGAGTATGCCGCCGAAGATGCTGACATTACCCTGCAGTTACATCAAGCCATGTACCCGCAAATTGCCGCTGATGCCAAGTTGGACTATATTTATAGCCACATTGAAATGCCTAGCTCTAATGTACTTTTTAGCATTGAGCGCAATGGCGTGTTGATAGATAGAGATATGCTCAACATTCAAAGCAATGAAATTGGCATGAAGTTGGTTGCCTTAGAAAACAAAGCCTACGAGTTGGCAGGCCAACCTTTCAACTTAGCGTCCCCTAAGCAATTGCAAGAAATTTTATTCGGCAAGCTCGGCATTAAACCGACCAAAAAAACACCAAGCGGCGCGCCTTCTACCGATGAAGATGTGTTGCAAGAGTTAGCTCTAGATTATCCGCTGCCAAAAGTATTGCTCGAATATCGTGGCTTAGCTAAACTAAAATCGACCTACACCGACAAACTGCCGCGCATGATTAATCCTGCGACGGGCCGTGTACATACTAGCTACAATCAAGCGGTGGCCATTACTGGCAGGCTAGCCAGTTCAGATCCTAACTTGCAAAATATCCCAGTGCGCTCAGCTGAAGGACGACGTATTCGGGAAGCGTTTATCGCGCCGGCTGGTAGCCATATTGTGTCGGCCGATTACTCACAAATCGAATTACGCATCATGGCGCATTTATCTCAGGATGGAGGCATGCTACAGGCCTTTGCTAATAACGAAGATATTCACCGCGCCACGGCTGCTGAAGTGTTTGGCGTAGAGCGCGAAGCGGTCGACAACGAGCAGCGCCGTTACGCAAAAGTCATCAACTTTGGCTTAATTTACGGCATGAGCGCGTTTGGCTTGGCACAGAATCTGAATATTGAACGCAGCGCCGCCGCCAACTATATAGAACGCTATTTTTCACGATATCCAGGTGTGCGCAAATACATGGAAAATACCCGAGAAATAGCCAAACAAAAAGGCTATGTAGAAACCTATTTTGGCCGGCGATTATGGGTGCCAGAAATCAATAGCGCCAACGGCATGAAGCGCGCAGGCGCTGAGCGTGCCGCCATTAACGCGCCCATGCAAGGCACCGCAGCCGATTTGATCAAGCTGTCTATGATGGCTGTGCAAGCAGGCATTGATCGAGAACAGCGCAAAACCAAAGTGATCATGCAAGTGCACGATGAACTGGTTTTTGAAGTGCCTGAAGCTGAAGTAGAGTGGCTCAAGGTGGCCGTGCCGAAATGGATGGCTGAGGTGGCCTCACTCAAAGTCCCTTTATTGGCCGAAGTGGGTGTCGGGTTGAATTGGGATCAGGCGCACTGAAAT
>JBEDKX010000212.1:0-2699 GCA_041171965.1 Pseudomonadota bacterium
CACCTGTTCACGCAAAAATCCAGCATTACCATAAGTGGCAAATCCGTAAAAGCATATCCAGAAGGTTTCCCAAGGGCCTAAGTTGAAATGTACTATACCCTCAATAAGGCCGCGAATCGGGCTAAAGTAACCTAAGAAGGTGAAGCCGGTCCACATAGAAAAACTAATCCACACAAAATGCTTAAGCCATTTTTTGAAAACTTTGCTGACAGATAACTTTGAATTATCTAGTTTGATACGCGCTGCTCTGTCGCCTTCTATTTTTCCTTCTACCCATAAAAATATTTTGGTATAGACAGTTTGCGGGCATGAAAAACCACACCAAAGTCGTCCCGCTACTGCAGTGAATAAAAATAGCGCAAGTGCGGCGATAATGAGTATCACTGCTAGATAAATCAAATCTTGCGGGTAGAGAATCAAGCCGAAAATATAAAACCTATGTGTGCTAATGTCTAATAGCAGCGCTTGCCTATTGCCCCATTCTAACCATGGCATTCCATAAAATACGAGCTGAGTGATCCATAATGTAATCCACCGCCAGTTAGTGAAAAATCCTGAAATACTGCGCGGATATATTTTCTTTTGCGCTTCGTACAGCGACACAAATCCATCTTGAGATGTGTCGCTGACAATAGGAATTACTTTTCTTGGCTTCTTCTGACTAGTGGTCACTCTATGTAGCTCATTTTAATATTACTCACTTTGGATAATTTTTTATGTACTGAGTTTAGTCGTAAGACTTTTGGCTATTCGGCACATTAGAAAAACTCCACACATAAGATGCCAGTACATGTATCTGTTCTGGAGTTAGGCGTTCGCCTTGAGCTGGCATGATATTTTCTTTACCCAAGTTAATGCGTTCAATAATGGCTGCTTCTCCAAATCCATGTAGCCAAATATTGTCTGTTAAATTAGCCGATCCAATATCTTGATTTCCTTTGCCATCTGCACCATGACAGGCTGCGCATACGGCAAATTTTTCTTTGCCTAATTCGGCACGTGCGGTGTCATGTGGGCTGTTAGACAAGCTCAGTACATAATTAGCTACGTTCTTAACATCATCTGGATCACCTACTGCAGCTTGCATAGGCGGCATCATGCCATGTCTGCCTAAGGTAAGGGTTTCTTTGATTTTTTCAGGGCTACCACCATGTAACCAATCATGGTCAGTTAGATTTGGAAAGCCTTTGCTACCATGGGCATCAGAGCCGTGGCATTGCGCGCAATTGTTCATGAACAAGCGCTCGCCTATGGCCATTGCCTTTGCATCATGTGCAACATCTTCTGGTTTCATGGCGGTAAATTTTGCGTATATAGGCGCTAAACGCTTATTAGTATCGGCCACTTCGTTTTCATATTGACCAATTCCAGACCAGCCTAGCAAGCCTTTGTTGGTGCCTAAGCCAGGAAAAGCTATCAAATAGAATACACCAAAAATACAGGTTAGTATAAATAGCCACATCCACCATCTAGGTAGAGGATTGTTCATTTCAACAATATCCTCATCGTAAACATGGCCGGTAGTATTGTCAGTGTCGCTCATAGGCTTCACTTTGCTAGTCACTATCAGCAATACTAAACAACCAATAATTCCGCCAATTACAATAAACGAGATATAGTAAGACCAAAAGCCACTCGTAAAATCACTCATTCTTCATCTCCTTCAAACGGCAAATTAGCCGCTTCATCAAATTTATTTTTATTACTTCTAGCCCAAGCCCAAACCCAAATTCCGATAAAGCTGATTAAGGCGCCAACTGTGGCTATGCTACGTAAATCATTAATATCCAACATAATTCACTCCATTATTTGAGTGTAGTACCCAGTATTTGTAGATAGGCAATAAGCGCTTCAGATTCAGTTTTACCGTAAACTTCGTCAGCCGAGCTTTTGATTTCTTCGTCTGTATACGGCACACCAGCAGTTCTAAGTGCTTTCATATGCGCTGGCATATTCATCGCATTCACTTTATTTGTGCCTAACCACGGATAGCTAGGCATGATTGATTCTGGAATCAAATCACGTGGATTGTTCAGGTGAATACGGTGCCATTCGTCGCTGTATTTTTTGCCAACCCGCGCCAAATCAGGGCCTGTTCGTTTGCTACCCCATTGAAACGGATGGTCAAATACTGACTCGCCCGCAACTGAATAATGACCATAGCGTAAGGTTTCTGCCTTAAACGGACGTATCATTTGTGAATGGCAGTTGTAGCAACCTTCACGCGTGTAAATGTCACGGCCTGCTAACTGTAATGGCGTATACGGCTTTAATCCTTTGATAGGCTCAGTAGTCGATTTTTGAAAAAATAGCGGTACGATTTCTACCAAACCACCAAATGAAACCACGCAAAGAATTAAAATCACCATTAAAAAACTGTTAGTTTCAATGACTTCGTGCGTGAACCCTTTTTTCTCTGAAGCTTTAACTTTGTCTAGACTCATTTAAGTTCTCTTATGCATGAACAGATGTTGATGGTATTTTAGCTAAGGCATGGCGACCCATAGAGGCCGTTTTTAATACATTCCAAAGCATAATGCAGGTGCCGCTTAGATATAACAGACCACCTACTAAACGTAATACGTAGAATGGATGGGTGGCTTTAACTGCTTCTATAAACGTGTAGGTTAATGTGCCGTCTTCATTCATAGCACGCCACATTAAGCCTTCTGCAATGCCTGATATCCACATTGCAACGA
>JBEDKX010000213.1:0-2698 GCA_041171965.1 Pseudomonadota bacterium
GAGTATATAAAAATCCTGACTCAGTAATGAGTCAGGATTTTTTTTAATTTAATTCAACAACTAACACGAATGTATTGCGATACTTGTTGAAGTGTTTAATAGAGGAAATATCATGGATCATCAAAAATTAATTTTAGATAAACTAACGACTATCTTGTCAGAAACAGATAATAGCAATGCTGCTAAATTGTTAAAACTAGTGGACGAAGCTGGCCGCATTTTTATTGGCGGTGCTGGTCGTTCACTATTGGTGTCACGTTTTTTTGCAATGCGTTTAGTGCATTCTGGTTACAACGTAAGCATGATTGGTGAGGTTGTTACACCAGCTATTAAAGCTGGCGATTTATTGGTTTTGGTTTCAGGTTCTGGCGGCACAGAAACATTACTTCCATTTGTAAAAAAAGCAAAATCTGTAGGTGCTAAATTGGTTGTGGTCTCTATGAAAGCTAAATCTGCAATGGCAGATGTTGCTGATTTAGTGATTCAAATCGGTAACGATAATAGCTTCCCGCTAACACAGGCTATGCCTATGGGTAGCCAGTTTGAGCTTTCAACATTGGTGTTTTTAGAAGCAGCTATTGCTGATTTGATTGTGGCAAAAGGTTTAACTGAAGAAGGCATGCGCGCAATTCACGCAAACCTTGAGTAATTAGTTTTAAAGACGTACTAAATAAACCCAGTCAGCTTTTTGTTAAGCTTGCTGGGTTTTTTACATTTGTTCCATATTGATCTGTTTGTTATGTAAGGCTGTTGCGACTAATGCACCGGTAATATTTAATGATTGCAACTTGATCAAGTCATCATTATTTCGAACGCCGCCAGCCGCATATAGTTGATTATCTGTAGCGATATTTTTGATCATGGACAGTTTCTCAATATCAACCCCAAGCTGACTTCCAACATTTTTCAAGGTCATGACAATGACTTTTTCAGGCCAATATTGTGTGTCGCTGAGTAATTCCACGCAACCTAAAAACCCGGTGTGATTAAAGTCTAATGAAAGCACAAAACAGCCATTTAATTGTTGATGGATATTCTTTAATGCGTTGATTGAATGGATGTTCTCAGATCCGATCACGTGCGTCAATTCGACCTCAGACCAAATATTTAAGTCATCTTTATCCTGCAACCCTGCATCCAGCCAAATTTCTATATTGGGATGTTGCTGTTGTATTTCTTTAATCGCTGACAAATGATTGCCTTGTTTGGTAATCGCATCTAGATCTGCAATGTATAAGCGCGCAAATGGGTATAATTCTAGCAGAGCGTTCACAATGTCGATTGGCGCGCTAGAATGACACAATAATGATTGAATGGGCTGGTAATCAAGGCGCTGGCCAAGTTTGGCATGTACTACTTGGCCATGCATTAGGTCTATAACAGGGATGATTTCCATTTTTGAGTATGATTTTTAAGTATTGAGTGTGAGTGTTTTTTGAAGATATTGTTATTAGAATATATCACAGCTGGTGGTTTTTGCGCTCAGCCATTACCGCCTTCATTGTTATGTGAAGGCACCTTAATGCGCGACGCCTTATTGGCTGACTTTAGCGAAATAGCGGATGTCGAGATATTCACCACCTATGACACCCGCGTAAGTTTACCAAAACATACCAGTGTTGCGATGCCTGTCGATGGGACTAGTAACGTAATGGCGTTGTGGCAAAAACTATTGCATGATTGTGATGCCGTTTTGCTAATCGCCCCAGAGAGCGATGGGATATTAAGTCAATTAACGCAATTAATCGAATCTGTTGCTGTGAAAAACTTAGGTTCCAAGCTCGCTGCAGTGAAACTTTTTACTGATAAATACAGCACTTATCAAGCGCTTAAAGAGGCGAATATATTAACTATTCCGACCTATACCGCCAGTGAATTTTTGCATACGAAATTCTTTGAGCTAGATCCATTATTAACCTGTTTATTTAATAAAGGCTATGTTGCAAAGCCTACTGATGGCGCTGGTTGTGGCGATACCTATTTTTTCGAAAATGCATCTGTACTGCGTGTATGGCTAAACGCACCTGCTCAAATTTCGCAACGGGATACTTATATCGTTCAGCCTTACATTGCTGGCACGCCAGCGAGTATTTCTATGTTGTGCAAAGATGGTAAGGCTTGGCTATTGAGTTGCAATGAGCAGCTTATTGAAATCGGCTTAAAGATTAGTCATGAAGTTGGCCATGAATTAGTACAGAAACCTTCAATATTACAAGCGCCTATTCAGTATAAGGGCAGTTTAGTTAATGGCTTGATGTTAGAACATGCGGCTTTTAAGCAATTAGCAGAAACGATTGCAACTACATTTTCTGATTTGAACGGCTATGTGGGTGTTGATGTCATAATGAACGAAGATATTATTTATGTAGTGGAAGTTAACCCGAGAATAACAAGTTCTTACATTGCCTTGCATGAATCCCTCAATGTTAATCCGGCTAAGCTCATGCTCGACTTAGCGGATGATGAAAATTCAACATTTAAATTGCCTGAAAATATGGCTGCCAATAAGGTCTTACTAAATCTTAATGAATAGTCAAATAATAGGCTGGGATGTAGGCGGGGCGCACCTCAAAGCTGCATTACTCGGTCCTGATGGAGCATTGCAGCAGGTTTTGCAAGTGCCTTGCCCACTTTGGCGTGGCCTGCACGAGCTTGAATTGGCTATTGATATCATGTTGAACGCATTCAAGGTCAGCTC
>JBEDKX010000214.1:0-2691 GCA_041171965.1 Pseudomonadota bacterium
GCTAATTCATCGCTGTTCTTTTTTTCGCCTTTGTTAAATCGACAGTTTTCCAGCACCACTAGCTCACCTGCTGCCAGATCAAAACCACCATCAACCCAATCTTTAATCAGGCGAACTTTACTGTTAAGTTTTGCTGAGATAACATCAACCACAGGCTGAAGTGAATTTTCTTCAGAATAAACGCCTTCTTCAGGGCGGCCTAAATGCGAAGTCACCATGACGCTAGCACCGGCCTTCAATGCAAAAGTGATGGTTGCCATAGACGCGGTAATACGTGCATCTGAGGTGACTTTTCCGTCAGTCACAGGCACATTAAGATCAGCACGAATCAGTACGCGCTTACCGCTTAAATCTAAATCCGTCATTTTAATTACATTCATCACTTAGGCTTTCCAATAATAAAGGTGAGTGGCTAGAGTATTTTTAGTCTTTAGCGGCCATCATTGCGGCGGCATTATCCAACATGCGGCAGCTAAAACCCCACTCGTTATCGTACCAAGCACAGACTTTTACTAATAAGCCATCTTTGGTCACTTTAGTTAAAGTGGCGTCAAAGTTAGATGAGAAGCTAGTGTGGTTGTAATCAACAGAAACTAATGGCGCTTCGTTATAAGACAAAATGCCTTTTAGCGCGCCAGTATTGGCGGCTTCATGCATGATGCGATTAATTTCTTCTTTAGTGGTTGGACGTGCGGCGGTAAAAGTTAAATCAACCAACGATACATTAATGGTTGGCACGCGAATAGCAAAGCCATCCAATTTGCCATTGAGCTCAGGCAACACTAGACCTACAGCGGCGGCGGCACCTGTTTTAGTTGGAATCATTGAGGTGGTTGCAGAGCGCGCACGACGCATATCTGAATGGTGTGAATCTGTCAGCACTTGGTCATTGGTGTAGGAATGGATGGTATTCATCAAGCCATTCACCACGCCGATTTTTTCGTGCAATGGCTGTATCATAGGCGCTAGGCCGTTAGTGGTACATGACGCATTAGAAACGACGGTATGACTTGCTTTAATCACGTGATGATTCACGCCATAGACCACAGTGGCATCGATATCTTTATCGCCAGGCGCGGATAACAGCACTTTTTTAGCGCCGGCATCAATATGTACTTGTGCTTTTGCTTTGCTGTTAAAGGCACCGGTACATTCAAAAACAATGTCGATGGCTAAGTCACGCCAAGGCAATTCTGCAGGATTGCGTGTAGAGAAAGTTTTAATTTTTTGGCTCTGAATAATCATATCATCGCCATCAACGCCTACTTCAAACGGAAACTTACCATGCGCGCTGTCGTAACGGGTTAAATGTGCATTGCTTTCCGCATCGCCGTCTGCACTATTAATTGCAATAATCTCAATGTCTTTGCGTCCAGACTCATACAATGCACGCAAAACCATGCGGCCAATGCGACCATAACCATTAATTGCTACTCGAATTGCCATGATAATTCCTAAATTTTAAAATTTGGTTCGATTTTAATTAAATCAAAACGTGTTGAATCAAAACAGTTAAATCAAACAACTTAACTAAAACAACTTACTAAACCGACTTAAAATCAACTTCGTAAAAAAATAAGGCACCCCACTAGGAGGTGCCTTATTTAACTAACAATCTAGTTGAATGTCAGCACCTTAAATTTAAAGTACTGATTAAATTTAAAGTACTGATTTCACCGTAGCCACTACATTTTCAACGGTAAAGCCGAAGTGTTTCAACAACACATTACCTGGTGCAGATTCACCGAATGTATCGATACCAACCACACCACCTTCTAAACCTACATATTTACGCCAGAAGTCAGTTACACCAGCTTCAACCGCAACGCGCACTACGCCTGGAGTTAATACGCTGTCTTTGTAAGCTTTGTCTTGACGATCAAATACATTAGTTGAAGGCATAGAAACTACGCGTACTTTAGTACCTGCTGCATTCAATTCTGCTGCCGCTTTAACCGCTAATTCAAGTTCTGAACCGTTGGCAATAATAATAGCGTCTGCTTTACCAGCAACATCTGACAATACATAACCACCTTTGCGCATTAAATCAAATTGTGCAGCATCATGTTTCATGCCAGGCACGTTTTGACGGCTTAATACCAAGCTAGATGGACCATTTTTACGCTCAACAGAAGCTACCCAAGCCACTGCAGTTTCAGTTGAGTTACCTGGACGCCATACATCCATATTAGGAATCAAACGTAAACCAGAAGTATTTTCGATTGGTTGATGCGTAGGACCATCTTCACCTTGACCGATAGAGTCATGTGTTAGCACAGCAATGGTACGTTGTTTCATTAATGCAGCCATACGCAATGCGCTTTTTGCATAGTCAGAGAACATATGGAACGTACCGCCGAATGGAACTAAACCACCGTGTAATGCCATACCGTTCATAATTGCAAACATACCGAACTCGCGTACGCCGTATGAAATGTAGTTACCTGGTTTTTTTGCATCAACATGCACAAAGCTACCGCATGAAGTCAAGTTAGAACCCGTTAAGTCAGCTGAACCGCCCAAGAACTCAGGCAATAATGGCGCTAAAGCACCAATTACATTTTGTGAAGCTTTACGTGTTGCAACAGTTTCAGCTTTTTCGTTAGTTGCCGCAATCATTGCATCAGTAGCTTCTTTCCAGTTAGCTGGCAATTCGCCTGAAGTACGACGTTTGAATTCTGCCGCTTCAGC
>JBEDKX010000215.1:0-2991 GCA_041171965.1 Pseudomonadota bacterium
CTATTAGCAATAGTTGCTGAAAATCCCTTTCAAAATCCACCACCTTATGAGAAGTTAATCGGCGATTTACTCGGTGCATATTCGCGTCGAATTAATATACAACATCGCTTGGTTTATCAGGTTTTAGAGGCGGAAAAGATCGTAAAAGTGCTACGTTTATGGACACATTATGAATAGTAGTCATACAAATACAGATGATAAGCTTTTACCCCCAGCCATTTTTCTAATGGGACCAACCGCCAGCGGCAAGACGGGTGCTGCAGTGTCATTGATGGCTAAGCTGCCTGTCGAAATCATTAGCGTAGATTCTGCATTAGTATTCAAAGACATGAATATAGGCACAGCCAAACCTGTTGCGGCAATTTTAGAAAAAGAACCGCATCATTTGATTGATATTATTGAGCCTACTATTCAGAAGTGACGCTTTGCAATTAATGGCAGATATTACCGCGCGTGGCAAAATTGCATTATTAGTTGGCGGTACCATGTTGTATTTTAAAGCCTTAGAAGACGGTTTAAGTGGCTTGCCTGAGGCTGATCCTTTAATACGTGCAGCTTTAGATGCAGAAGCCGCTCAAATCGGCTGGCCTGCTATGCACAACAAGCTGGCTATGATTGATCCACAGACGGCAGCAAGATTGGAGCCAAATGACACGCAACGTATTCAGCGTGCTTTAGAAGTGTATAAAATCACCGGCGAAACCATGACTAGTTTGTTCGCCAAGCAAACCAACCAAGCGCTACCTTACCAATTACTAAAAATTTCACTCGTTCCTAGCGATAGAAAAGTGCTGCATGAGCGCATTGCCCTGCGGTTTGATCAAATGCTGGCTGCAGGCTTTGTAGAGGAGGTGAGAGCTTTGATTGCAAAATATCCATCGCTTACAGCAGAATCTACCGCGATGCGCTGCGTCGGTTATCGGCAAGCTTTGGAGCATTTATCCGGTGAATATGATGTGGCAGAATTGCGTGACAGAGGTATATTTGCAACGCGTCAGTTAGCTAAGCGTCAGCTTACTTGGTTGCGAGGCATGAAAGATATTGTTGAGCTGGATTGTTTAGAACATAATTTAAATGAATTGGTATTTAATGAAATAAATCAATTTGTTACGACTGTTAATTAATTGATTAAATTAACAAAATAAGCGCAATAATTACCAGTTTTGTCATTCCGATAAGCCTATGAATTTACTTTCGAAATGACGATAAATGCCAGTGCCAACAGTTTAAAGCTGCTGAATTCTCTTCGCCGCTTCCACACATTCATCCAAGCTTGCCACTAAGGCCAAACGCACAAAGTTTAAGCCAGGATTTACGCCATGCGCCTCACGCGCTAAATAACTGCCAGGCAACACTGTCACATTAAAATCACGATACAGGGCTAAAGCGAACTCAGTATCTGTCATGCTGCGGCCATTGCTTTGTTTTATTTTGGCCCACAAATAAAACGCGGCGTCTGGCTTCTCAACTTCCAATATGCCACTTAATAACGGTGTGACTATGTCAAACTTTTCTGCATACAGTCTGCGGTTTTCAATCACATGCGCTTCGTCGTTCCAAGCCGTTGCGCTGGCAGCTTGTACCGCGGGGTTCATTGCGCAACCATGATAAGTGCGGTAAAGCGCAAATTTTTCGATAATTTTCTCATCGCCAGCAACAAAGCCTGATCGCATGCCAGGCACATTTGAGCGTTTAGAAAGTGAGCTGAAAATCACTAAGTTTTTATAATCACGGCCTAGTTTATGTGCAGCTTGCAGCGCGCCAAGTGGTGGATTTGCTTCGTCAAAATAAATCTCTGAATAACATTCGTCGGCTGCAATCACAAAGCCGTATTTGTCTGATAATTCAAAAATAGTTTGCCACTGCGCTAAGCTCATCACTTTGCCAGAAGGATTGCCGGGGCTACATACGTAGGCTAATTGTGTGCGCTTAAGTACATCGACTGGCAAACTTTCAAAGTCCATGACATGGTTATGTGTTGGATCTTCATTTGGCAAGGTGTTTAAGAAATAAGGCTCAGCACCGGCTAAAAAAGCCGCGCCTTCATAAATTTGGTAAAAAGGATTAGGTGAAATTACCACTGGGTTTGGTTTTGACTGATCAATAATTAATTGTGCAAAGGCGAATAATGCCTCGCGACTGCCTGTCACAGGCAATATTGCTGTTTCAGGATTGAGCTGTGGCACAGCATAACGGCGAGAAATCCAGTTAGAAATCGCTTCGCGTAATGCCAATGAGCCTATCGTGGTTGGATAACTAGCTAAACCAGCCAAATTATTCACCAGCGTGTCTTTAATTAACTGTGGAGTGGCGTGTTTAGGCTCACCAATTGATAAGTTAATGGCAGAATAAGCGGGATTAGGTGTTGTACCCTTAAATAAGTCGCGTAGGCGCTGAAAAGGATAGGGTTGCAGTAAATTAAGATTTGGATTCATAAACAATATTGTAAACTAGCCACTCAAATATGAGTAAGCTTAAGTTACAAGAATTTTTGCCAGCCATAACATTATAAAAATTTAAGTTGAAAAAGATGAATGTCAATCACCAAAAAAATGTAGTTAATAGCGCATTTATTAATAGCGCCAGCCTGTTGTTAGCGGCGTTGTGCTGGGGCGTTGTTTGGTACCCATATCGTATTATGGCGCAAGCTGGTTATGGGGCAGTGGCTGCGAGTTTTTATAGTTATTTGACAGTGCTAATTTTGATGGGTATGGTCTGTATCAGGCATTGGCGGGGCATTTTTAAATTGCCGTTGAGCATTATTTGGCTAGCCTTGGCTGCGGGCTGGACTAACTTGGCTTATGTACTCGCAGTAATAGATGGCGAAGTGATGCGCGTGATGTTGTTATTTTATCTATCGCCTTTATGGACGCTGATACTGGCGCATTTTTGGCTTAAAGAACACATAGATAAACGCGGTTTAACGACGATGATATTATCGCTGATGGGTGCGTTTATTATGCTTTATGACATAACAGGCAAAGCCAGCGC
>JBEDKX010000216.1:0-2654 GCA_041171965.1 Pseudomonadota bacterium
AGCAGCAAAAAAAGCAGAAGCAAAACAACCACCAGCAAATAAACCAGAATCAAAAACCAAAAAAGAAAGGTTCGTATAAAACCAAAATATCATGTTAATTATTTCTAATGTAAATATATTCACTTAAAACTGAATTACACAAATTTTATTCACTTTTAAGTGAATTTTTTTGCTGATTTTAAAATTATTTGTTTGTTGTCAGTATGGCACGGTTTGCAAAGTACCTCCAGTCGTAGTTTTTTTTCTACTTTAATCAGTTTTCGGCTTCCTTGTTTGTTATTTTACTTATTCCCCTTCGCTTTATTATGTGTCTTACATAGCATTTGGCAGTTGTTGGGGTTTGTGGCGCCTCCTTTGCTCCAAGCGCTTACGTGGTCGGCATCCATTTCGGAGAGTTTCCAAATTTTGCTTTTGTTGGCGTCGTGTCCTATTGCACACAATGGGCAATTTGAAATCCCTTTTTTCTCGGCATCTATTGTTTGACTAGCACACATCGATTTTTTGGTGGCTTCGTCAAAAACCCTTACTTCAAGGAGTTTCTTGTCTATTGCACCACCTAATAAGTATTCAAAAATGCCCTTTCTGTTTTTTACATAAGGGTCGGCATAGAGTTTTTGCAAGTCTTCGGATATTCTTTTTGAATCAAAGGGTTGCTTGTAATAGCTTTCATACAAACGCCCCCATTCTAATCCTCGCATTTCGGTTTCGACATCTCTAAATACTGTAGAAACCCAATCGATAACGCTAGTGAAATAATTTTTCAATTCGCTAATGTTGGTGTCTGTTCGGTGCCGACTCATATAGTCGCCAATATCGCCTTTGCTCACCCAGTCGAGTGCCCGCTCTAAAAAATCTTGTCGGTTGGCACTGCCTGATAGGTAAGCACCCCATTTCTGAATGTTGGCGTTCTGGCTGTTGCTAAATTCTTCTTTGCATAAGGTTACAAACGGACCAGAATAGACGGCATTTAAAAGCTCTTGTTGGTTCAGCGGAACACCTGCAATATTGATGGTTCTAAACCCATGCACGCCAATGAAATGATAGATTTTTCACGATCTAAAACACGTAATACTATATTTTCACCATGTATGGTTGGGTGTGTGGATACCCTAAAATCAATAGGTCTGCCGTATAAATGCATATTTAAGCGACCATCTTGTGGCGCGCGAGTTTCGGCAATGTCCAAACCACTGATGACCTTAAGCCTAACCGCTAGGCCGGCCCAATAATTTTTATGCAAGCTACGAATTTGTTGCAATACGCCATCTATTCTGTAACGAATTCGTAAAAATGCATGCTCAGGTTCAAAATGGATGTCTGAGGCGCCTCGTTTAACTGCGTCCATCAGCAAAGCACCGACTAAACGCACCATAGGCTGGGTATAAGCATTATTGTTAATCACTAAACTTTGATAGTCAATTTCACCAGTTTCAATTTCATGCAAAATTCCATCAACTGATAACTCGTATCCATAAAACTGGTCGGTAAATGTTTCAAGCTGCGCTTCTGCAGCCAGCACCAGTTTAAGCTGAATGTGACCACCCAGCATTGCGCGCAACTGGTCTATTACCACCACATTAAACATATCAACCACAGCGATTACCATTATTTTCTTGGCTTCGTCATATGCCACCGGCAATAGATGATAGCGGCGACAAAATTCTTGTGCGACCATCTTTAGCGCCTCTATATCAGCAATTACTGTGGATAAATCTATACTTTCTAGGCCAATAGTGTCTGCCACAATATCACGCACTATTGCCTCTGTAACAAAGCCCAAACGAACTAACTGGCTGCCCAAAGGTAAATCATTTAGCGATTGCTCTATCAACGCAATACTTAGTTGATCTTGACTAATAAGTCCTTGCTTTAGCATTAATTCGCCTAAGCGTAATTTCAAGGCTTGGTTAGTCATTTAGCGTGATAACTCAATAATGATTAATAGCTTGACTGGTTTTAGCGTTGAATTTAGCAATTTCATATTGGCTGTGGGTGGCTTATTTTTCAATATTCAACGATAGTAGGGCTTTAACTCTGGCCTCCAATTGCGTTCTATCCGGACTAGCCACACCAGATAGATTCAACAATTGTAGCGCGCGCTGATATTGCTCTAAGGCGAGACTATATTTAGTCATATGGTCTAAACTAATTGCCAGATTGAAAGCATAGTCAGCATTATTTGGCGCGAAACGGCATGCGTTAAAAAATGCTTCTTGCGCTTCCTGCCATTGGTTTTGATTGGCATATAAATTTCCCAAAGTAGTATGAAAACTGGCCGCTTCTGGCTGTTGCGCTAACATACTTTTAAGCTTACTTTCTTCAGCAATAATATCGTCATTAGCTCGATGACTTGCCATTAAAGACAGCGCAATAGCATTTCTGGGTTCAACTTCTAATACTTTTTCATTCCAATCTTGCGCATCGGCATCACGGTTTTGTTGTTGCGCAATGACCGCCATGCCTAACAAGGCATCAATATTATGCATATCACCCTGTAATACTTGCTGATACCGCTGCTGCGCAACAACATACTCACGATGATTTAACGCCTGATAAGCTTCTAGTAAAGCCTCTTCAATAACAGTTGTGGGCATGTGACTAATTAGCATTACTTGCGGATTTTTTGAGGGATCTGGTGGCACAGTATTAGTCAC
>JBEDKX010000217.1:0-4258 GCA_041171965.1 Pseudomonadota bacterium
TAAATATGGTCTATCTGCTAATTTATTTAATAATAACAACTGGTTGCCATTGCGCGGTTATATTTGGAAAATCAAGTGACCAATAGCGACGTTTGCCATATTTAATTCTCTGAAAATTATTACAGTTTTATTTCTAATTTATTTCTAAATTGTGAATTTATATTTATTTTGTGATTTTAACTGCCTGCGATTAAATCTGCGAGTATAAAATGGGGTTAATTCAACATTTAATGATAAAGCTCAAGTCACATGACACACAATAAAGTCACTATTTACCATAACCCCGCTTGCGGAACGTCGCGCAACACTTTGGCTATGATTCAGGCCAGCGGCGTTGAGCCAGTAGTGATTGAGTATTTGAAAAATCCACCCACGCGAGAACGTTTGCTTGAATTAATTATTGATATGGGCATTACACCGCGAGATTTATTGCGTGAAAAAGGTACACCTTATATTGAGCTTGGTTTAGATGATTTGACACTGGCCGACGAGGTGCTGATTGATGCTATGTTGCAATATCCAATTTTAATGAATCGGCCAGTGGTAGTAACGGCAAAAGGGGTGAAGTTATGTCGTCCCTCAGAGTTGGTATTAGCGCTATTGGAAAATCCAAGTGGTGCTACTTTTACTAAAGAAGATGGCGAAGTGGTTAATTATCCACTCAAATAAGCCTCTTAAGCTGGCTAGATTATCCGTAACAATTGCTCTTGATGTTCAAGAATAAATGAAAGAAATAGGCATGACCGAATGTTCCAGAGATTCTATTAAACCTCAAGATTCCACAGAGCTCATTGCTATAAGTACTAGCAATGTATGCGTTGCGAAAAAGAACTTGAATGATATTTTGATGCTAGTCGTTAATCACAAGGCTCCACACAAGGCAGTAGTGGTTTTTGATTTGGCATGTGAATTAGCACAAACTTTGACACAAGCATATAAGCGCTGCTTACCAGATGCGCAATTCATAGACTTTAGCAAAAATACGCCAGAAGCTGTATTGGCCGTATTTGCTGATTTAGTCGCATCAGACTTGGTCATTTTGGTTCAATCGACCAACTTTAGATTAGAGGCTTTTCGCATACGAGTTGAGCTGTTTAAGCGTGGTCTCAAGGTGATTGAGCATCCGCATTTAAGTCGCATGGTGGATGAAGAGGTGCGTTACTACCTAGACTCGCTGGCCTATGATTCTCTGTATTTTCGCGGTGTCGGTAACCGTCTTAAAGTGATTATCGACCAAGCGCAATATGGTTGCCTAGATAGCGGCGGCAATCAGTTTCCCGATGCGCGATTAGTGTTTGGTTCAGCTTTCGAATCTGCCAAACTCAATGTGGGCGATTACAGCCAAATGCAAAATGTCGGTGGGCAATTTCCCATTGGTGAAGTATTCACCGAGGCACTCGATCTTGAATCTGTCCATGGCCGTGTGCGCATCTTTGCTTTTGGCGATACGCATTACCGAGTGAACCGCCCAGTTAAGCCGATTACTTTAATTATTGAAAAAGGCCAAGTGGTTGCCACTGAAGATAGCATGCCAGAATTTGACGCGGTACTGGCTAATATTCGTGCTGATGAACAAGTGGTTTGGCTACGCGAAATCGGCTTTGGCTTAAACCGCGCTTTCAGCAAAGACCGCAGCGTTAGCGACATTGGTAAGGTGCCAAGCATGGCGTTTACGGCAAACCCAATTTCAAGCGTGGTGACGGCAAATATCACATAGACGTATTTGCCGTTACCGAACAAGTTACATTAGATGAACAAGTCGTTTACCGTGATGGTGCTTGGTGTGCTGCTTTGGAATAAGGCCCAGGATAAAAAGAAGCGTCCTTATACTGTATAATTCTGTTCTTTTATTGCACTGAAAAACGTCATGGAAGCCGAACAACTCAATATTATATCCAATCGCCTAGTCGATTTAGTCGAGCGCAATAACGCCCTTCGGGGGTATCTTTGACTTTGAAACTAAGTCGCAACGCTTAGAAGAAGTGAACGGGTTGATGGAAGACCCTAACATTTGGAATAATGCCGAAAAAGCGCAAAAACTAGGCAAAGAAAAGCGCAGCTTAGAGTTGATTGTGCATAATCTGCAAAGCTTAGAAACCAATTTAAAAGACGCTAAAGAGCTTTTCGATATGGCGCGAGAAGAGGCCGATGACGATACGCTAACCAGTGTGCAAACCGATTCGCAAGCCTTGGAAAAACAAATCGCCGAAATGGAATTCCAGCGTATGTTTTCTGGTGAGCTTGATAGCGCCAATTGCTTTGTGGAATTTCAGTCAGGCAGTGGCGGCACTGAAGCGCAAGATTGGTGCAATATGTTGTTACGTATGTATTTACGCTACGCTGAGCGCAAAGGCTTCAAAGTAGAAGTTTTGGAACTTTCAGATGGCGATGTGGCCGGAATCAAAGGCGCATCGATTAAGATTACCGGCGATTATGCTTACGGAACGCTACGCACTGAAAATGGCGTGCATCGACTAGTGCGCAAATCGCCTTTTGATTCTAACGCCAAGCGCCACACCAGTTTTGCCAGCGTGCAGATATTTCCTGAAGTAGATGACAGCATTCAAATTGATATTAACCCGGCTGATTTGCGCGTTGATACCTACCGTGCTTCTGGCGCGGGTGGCCAACATATTAATAAAACTGATTCAGCGGTGCGAATTACGCACATTCCGACTGGCGTGGTAGTGCAATGTCAAAATGACCGCTCGCAACACCGAAACCGCGACGAAGCGATGAGCATGCTAAAAGGTGCGTTGTATAACTTAGAGTTAAACAAGCGTAATGCAGATAAACAAGCGCTTGAAGATGCTAAAACGGACATTGGTTGGGGGCATCAAATTCGCAGTTACGTGTTAGACCAAGGTCGCATTAAAGATTTGCGCACTAACGTAGAAATTGGCAATACCCAAGGCGTGCTAGATGGCGACCTAGACCCATTTATTATGGAAAGTTTGAAACAGGGAGTTTAAGAATGAGCGATAACCAGAATATTGATGTTGTACAAGTGAGTGAAAACCACGTTGACGAAAACCACGTAATCGCAGAACGCCGCGAAAAGCTTAAAGCCATACGCGAATCAGCAAAAACCAATGGCGGCGCGGCTTTTCCTAATGATTTTAAACCGCAACATAAAGCCGCAGATTTAGCCGCAGCGCATTCAACAAAAGAAAATGAAGCGTTTGAGGCCGAGCCAGTCAATGTGGTGGTGGCTGGCCGCATGATGCTAAAACGCGTGATGGGTAAAGCGAGCTTTGCAACGATTCAAGATGGTAGCGGCGATAACGCCGGTAGCCGTATTCAGCTTTATGTGGCTAAAGATGCCATTGGCGAAGAAATTTACGAGCAATTTAAACATTGGGATTTAGGCGACTTTTTAGGCGCCACTGGCCATTTATTTAAAACTAAAACTGGCGAGCTTTCAATTAAAGTCACTGAAATTCGTTTGCTGACAAAATCATTGCGTCCGTTGCCAGAAAAATTCCACGGCTTGCAAGATCAAGAAGTGAAATATCGCCAACGTTATGTCGATTTGATTACTTCTGAAGAAACGCGTGCAACTTTTGTGGCACGTAGTAAAGTGGTTTCTGCGATTCGTAACTTCATGATTCAAAATGAATTCTTAGAAGTTGAAACGCCGATGTTACACCCGATTCCAGGTGGCGCATCTGCTAAACCATTCATTACCCACCACAACGCGCTAGACATGCAAATGTACATGCGTATTGCGCCTGAATTATATTTAAAGCGTCTAGTCGTTGGCGGTTTTGAGCGCGTGTTTGAAGTAAACCGTAACTTTAGAAACGAAGGCTTAAGCGTTCGCCATAATCCAGAATTCACCATGATGGAATTTTATGCGGCTTATACCGATTATCAGTGGCTGATGGACTTTACTGAAAACTGTATTCGTACCGCCGCTATTGCTGCACGTGGTACTGCCGTGTTGGAATATCAAGGCCGTGAATTAGATTTAAGCAAACCGTTTCAACGCTTAACGATAGTTGGCGCCATTCAAAAATACGCGCCTGGCTATACTTTAGAGCAGTTGAATGATGAAGCGTTTTTACGTGCAGAAATTCTGAAACATGGCACAAAACCATTCGATCATGCAGGTTTGGGCGCATTACAATTAGCGCTATTTGAAGAAACTGCCGAAAGCCAATTATGGGAACCGACTTATATTATTGACTATCCAGTAGAAGTTTCACCGTTGGCGCGCGCTTCAGATGCAAATCCAGAAATCACCGAGCGTTTTGAG
>JBEDKX010000218.1:0-2645 GCA_041171965.1 Pseudomonadota bacterium
TGCTGGTGTGCAAGCCGGTTATCCGCGGACAGATGATTTAAATGGTTATCAGCAAGAAGGTTTTGGTCCTATGGATCGAACAGTTACGCCTAAAGGTCGCCGTTCTAGTACCGCGCGTGGTTATTTGGACCAAGCACGCCAGCGTAAAAATCTTACGATAATCACACATGCGCTGACTGACCGTATTTTGTTTGCCGATAAACGTGCAGTCGGCGTGGCGTATTTGTTGGGCGACCAGCCGCAACAAGCCAGTGCCAAACGGGAAGTATTGTTATGTGCTGGTGCGATTGCTTCGCCGCCAATATTGCAACGTTCTGGGGTTGGTCCTGCGGCCTTGTTAAATGATTTAGAGATTCCTTTAGTGCATGATTTGCCCGGCGTCGGTGCTAATCTGCAAGATCACCTTGAAATTTATCAGCAATATGAGTGCAAACAGCCAGTATCTTTAGCGCCAGCATTAAAACTTTACAACCAGCCTTTAATTGGCGCGGAGTGGCTATTTTTAGGCACTGGCATTGGCGCCAGCAATCAGTTTGAAGCGGGCGGTTTTATTCGCAGTGACGATAGTTTTACATGGCCCAATATTCAATATCACTTTCTACCAGTAGCGATTAATTACAACGGCAGTAATCCCATTAAAGTGCATAGTTTTCAGGCGCACATGGGTTCTATGCGTTCGCCTAGCCGTGGCCGCATACACATTCGCTCTAAAAACCCCGCTGAACATCCAAGCATTTTGTTTAACTATATGTCTACAGAGCAAGATTGGCGAGAGTTTAGAGCTGGTATTCGAATTACCCGGAATATCATGCAGCAACCAGCTTTGGCGCCCTACGTAGGTAAAGAGATTTCACCCGGTATTGAAGTGCAAACGGATGCTGAAATTGATGCTTTTGTCCGTGAACATGCCGAAACGGCCTATCATCCGTGCGGGTCATGCGCGATGGGCATTGGCGAAATGGCCGTAGTTGATGCAGAAGGGCGTGTACATGGCCTGCAAGGTGTACGCGTAATAGATGCTTCTATCATGCCAGAAGTAGTCACCGGTAACTTAAACGCACCGACTATCATGATCGCTGAAAAAATATCCGATTTGATACGCGGCCTTAAACCGTTGCCAGCAATTGATGTGCCTGTGTTTATTAGTCCACTGCATCAGGCTTAGTGTTTTTATCCGACAGTTTTTTGTCAGGCTAAGCAGCCTTGTGATTTTGAAATTATTTAGTTTGAAAAATCAACTTGCGTTATGATTTGACATAAAAACCTGTCGAGATTAATGTGATTTTTACTCAAACTAATGTTCTAGCCTTAATTGAATTGTTGGGCGTGCTCGCGTTTGCTTTTACCGGCATTATAGAAGCACGCAAAAAAGGCATGGATATTATTGGCGTGTACACCGTTAGCATGATTACCGCATTTGGCGGCGGTACCTTGCGCGATGTCATGATAGGACATTACCCGTTATATTGGGTGCAGCACTCAGCCTATGCTTTAATGTTACTAGGTTTTTCTATTGCAGCGACTCCACTTCCAGCCAAGTTCTATCAAAATCCAAAGGTCACTAAAGTGTTTGTTATTTTAGATGCGCTAGGTTTAGGCTTATTCAGCACCGCAGGTGCAAGTATGGCTCAACAGGCTGGCTGTGATTTTTATATCTGCATTTTGATGGGCGTGGTGACAGGCGTGTTTGGTGGCATTATGCGCGATATTATTTGCAATGAAATTCCCAATGTTTTTCGCCGTAATGAGCTTTATGCAACTTGTGCTGCACTGGGTAGTTTGGTGTTTTTAATCTGCTTATCTGCCGGTTTTGACGAGCTGCCCGCCATACTTGCTGGACTCACCTTTACTGCAACGTTGCGGCTAGTCTCGGTTAAGTATCAGCTTAAACTTCCTATCTAAAGCGAATGCTAAATGAATTTAATGATAATTTTTTATTAAATCCTAACGAAAATAATAGTAGTGAAGTTTGTGAACAAAAGCCTAGTATGCTATAGTTTCCGTTGATTTACGCTGAGCATATAGCCTATAAACTAGATTTTTCTGGCAAAACGTAAAAGTTGTATGAGATTAATACATTGTCTCCTGTAATTTGCTGTCAATGACAGAGTTTTAGGCTTTCTCTTCGTACCAACTTAATTATTAAGCAAGTCTAAACTGTGTTTGTATAAATTCCGTTTATGACCTGCATTTAGATCTTAGGAATGAAACGCATGGCACTGAATGTTGAAACTATTAGCAAGCTTGAACGCCGTATTACTGTTACGGTTCCGCTTCAACCACTAGAAGCGCAAATTCATCAACGATTAGTGCAGATGTCACGCACTGCGAAATTTGCTGGTTTTAGACCGGGCAAAGCGCCTATGGGTCTAGTAAATCAACAATATGGTAACCAAGTGCGTGATGAAGTTTATTCTGGCGCGGTTGAACAAAGTTTTGGTGACGCGGTTGATGAAGCAAAATTGCGCGTTGCTGGCTACCCTAATATTGAGCATAAACCATTTGTGGCTGCCTCTGAAGTATTGGAATACACAGCAACCTTTGAGGTTTTTCCAGAAGTGACTATTGGCGACTTGTCAAAAGTGAAAATCGAGCGCCCAGTACTTGAAGTGGGTGAGGCTGACGTTAAGAAAACATTAGATGTA
>JBEDKX010000219.1:0-2636 GCA_041171965.1 Pseudomonadota bacterium
GTACCAAGCAAACACTTTAAAGTTGTGCGTGGCAACAAAGCGTAGCAACATTTTAATGACCAGCAATGCCGATATGAAGGCGGTAATAAAGCCAACCACAAACATTGGTACATCACCTACTGATAATAAACGCCAATTTTTTAGCAAGTCGTAAGTGGTTGCGGCAAACATAGTAGGAATGGCTAGAAAGAATGAAAATTCAGTTGCGGTTTGTCTGCTAAGCCCGAACAACATGCCACCTAAAATAGTCGCTCCGGCGCGTGAAACGCCCGGTACAAGGGCTAATGCTTGAGCAAAACCGATTTGCAACGCTTGCTTATGGCTAAGCGCATCAACATTTATGGTGACTGGTGTTTTAATGTTATTTTCAATGAATAAAATGGCAAAGCCACCGACAATTAGCGCGATTGCTACCGTAATTGGTGAAAATAAATATTGCGTAATGACATGATGAAAAGCTAAGCCTAGGATGGCTAAGGGCAGGAATGCGATGAACAAATTAACAACAAATCTCTGTGCTGATGCCTGCTTTGTCATCTGCGTTAGCGTTGTAAATAAGCGTTTTCTAAATTCATAACACACCGCTAAAATGGCGCCGAGTTGAATTACAATTTCAAAAATCTTACCTTTATCATCGTTAAAGTGAAGTAAGTCACCCACAATAATTAAATGACCGGTACTGCTAATGGGTAAAAACTCAGTTGCGCCTTCTACTAATCCAAGAAGAAATGCTTTGAGTAATAAGATGAGATCCATGTCTTTTTATTATCCGGTTTAATGTTTTTATTATAGCTGTACCGTCAAGTAATCTGATGGTACAGCCAGGTTCTCACAATCGTCATGCCAACGAGACCGTAAAGGTCTTCCACACAGAATATATGTGCTGAAGCACATTATTCTGAGTGAAAGTCGGTATCAAGTGTCGTAAGTCACTAGATTCCGTGTCGAGCACGGAATGACGGGTTGTTTAGTAGAATAGCTTATAATGCTGCATGGCTAAAAAACTCCCCTTAGAACGCATCATCCACAACCAAGGCTTTGGTGCGCGTAAATTATGCAGGCTGATGGTTTGGAACAATGAAATCACCGTTAATGGCGCGCCCTGCGACGACCCGAATGCTGAATTTGATTTAGAAAACTTACTTTATACCGTGCGTGGTGAAGAGTGGAGTTATCGTGAAAAATCATATTTGATGTTAAATAAACCTAGTGATTACGAATGCTCGCACAAAACCCAGCATCACCCTACCGTTTACAGCTTACTGCCACATCCGCTAGTAGTAAGAGACGTGCAATGCATAGGTCGCCTAGATGAAGATACCACAGGCTTAATATTGATGTCAGACGATGGGCAGTTTATCCATCGCATGAGCTCGCCTAAACATAAAGTGCCAAAAATGTACGAAGTGACTTGCAAGCATGCTGTCGATGACGAGCAAATTGCCCATATTTTAAAAGGCGTGCAATTAATCGATGAAGATGCGCCAATTGCCGCGCTGGCTTGCACCCGCGTCAACGAACATACGCTACACATGACGCTCACCGAGGGCAAATATCATCAAGTAAAACGTATGATTGCAGCTATCAGCAATCGTGTGGAAGGCTTAAAACGCATACAAATTGGTGAGTTAAAATTACCGGATGATTTAGAAGTGGGTGACTGGCGCTGGCTAACAGCGAGTGACATGGCAAAGCTTGGTGTTATTTAATTGATATTGTTTAATTAGTGTTAATTAGAATGCACTAATCAGACTTACAGATGACTAAAACTTATTAAAATCAGGAATACCATCAAATGCGTAATTTTTTTATAAGTCTTTTGCCGCTGCTATTTTCTGCCTGCATGGGCGTACCAGACAATGTGAAAGTCATTGATAGCGTAGATGCTAATCAATATTTAGGCACTTGGTATGAAATTGCACGCTTAGATCATTCGTTTGAGCGTGATTTAGTAAAAGTCACGGCAAACTACAGCCTGCGTGATGATGGCGGCATTAAAGTCATTAATAAAGGTTTTAATAGCCAAACCAAGGTATGGAAAGAAGCCGAAGGTAAAGCTTACTTTGTTGACCCACCAAACCCCGACAAAACCAACACTGGCAAGCTTAAAGTATCTTTCTTTGGCCCATTTTATGGCGCCTACAATATTATCGCGCTGGATAAACCTTATTACAATTATGTGATGTTATGTGGCCCGGATAAATCCTACTTTTGGATATTGTCACGCACGCCGCAATTGGCTTACCCAATTAAGCAAGAGCTAATCAGCCAAGCCAAAGCCTTAGGTTTTGCAACTGATAAATTGATTTATGTAGATCAATCAGCAGAGGCGGTTAACTATGAATCAGGCCGCCACATGAAACATTAGGCGGCCCTTGCGTTGCTTGCCTAAATAATTACAGTTTCCAACCGTAAGCGACGCCTAAGGAATCCTGATACATTTTTAGATTCGCTTCACCACCACCAAATCCAGCAGGTACAGAACCGTCACCATTCACACTATTTTCAAATGCATGCATATAAGCCAAAGATAACTCAGCCTTACTTTCTAATAGCCAAGTAGTACCTAAAGTCAGATGATCTTGCACTACGCCTGGCGCTAAGATATTAAACATAGTTTCTGCACTACGTATAGG
>JBEDKX010000220.1:0-2617 GCA_041171965.1 Pseudomonadota bacterium
ACAGAACGGCCGCAACCAAATACGTTTTTATACTCAGAAATCTTAACCATGTTTAAATCACCCGCATACGAAATATCAAGCATATGAATCCTCTACCTCTTTTTAGAGGTAGAGGATTTAAGAAAATTACTTACCCCCCACTAAAGACTTAACCGCACCGACTAAATCACCTGGCATCACAATTATTTTACTGTTTGACGATGATGACATGCTTTGCAGTGCGGTAATGTAGCGATCGCCCAATAAGAACATGGCAGAGGCGTTGTTCTCTTTGACTGCTTCTGTGATAAATTTAATGGATTCAGCAGAGGCATGCGCTGCCACCATTTGCGCTTCAGCATCTTTACGAGCGGCTTCTAAGCGAGCCTCAGCATTTAAAATCAGTGACTGTTTCGCACCTTCGGCTTCCGTCACTACTGCAATCCGTTCACGTTCTGCCGCGGCTTGTCTTTCCATTGCATCTTGCATGTTTGAAGACGGTTTGATGTCTTGAATTTCTACTGATTTAACAGTTAGGCCCCCAATCAAGCGCTTCATCAGCAATAGCTGCCTTAAGCTCAGCTTTAATGCGGTCGCGTGAGGTTAACGCCTCGTTCAAATCCATGCCGCCAATAATAGATCGTAAGCTGGTTTGCACCATATTACGCATGGCTTCTTTGAAATTTTCAATGCCATACACAGCGCGTTCGATATTTGAGACTTTAATAAATGCGATGGCATTGGCCAAAATTACGGCGTTATCGCGCGTGATCACCTCTTGCTGAGGCACATCTAAGATAATATCTTTGGTGGTCACTTTATAGCTAATTTTGCTGAAAACAGGATTAATGACATGAAGTCCTGGGCTAAGTGCGCCGGCAAATTTTCCTAAACGTTCAACCACCCACTCCTCGCCCTGCGGCACAATGCGGACGCCTTTAATAATGGCAACGATTGCTATAAATATCAGTACAAAACTAAATTCGGTCATGTTGGTTTCCTAAATGGATGTATATGTTATTAAAACTATTCACTAATTTTTACAATTCTTAACTCATTGCCTTCGACCGCTACTACTTTGGCATGGCTACCAACTTCAATGATCTCATTGCTTACTGCAACCCATATGCGACTACCCATCAAGCCTTGCGTAAAAGTAATTTTACCGCTCTTAGTTGCACTGCAGGTTTCACTAACCGTTCCTACGCGGCCGATTTCTTCACCGAGCGATTGCCCTACGCGAGAATCTGTCGCAGTTTTTTTGTAGATGAGACGCCATGTCGCTAAAGAACCCAAGGATAATACAGAGAACATTGCATACTGAACGGCGCTTGGCATTTCAGGAAAAAACCATATTGCAAGCGCAAGACATAATGCAGCGACACCAAACCACAACACGTAAAAAGTGCCTGTCGCCATTTCTACACCGAGCAAAACTAAACCTAGCGCACCCCACATCCACATTGGTTCTATCATTTTTATCCTTGGTAGAATTTTAATTTAACGACACAATCTTTGAACGATTATTATTGCACAAGAATCCAATAAAAACTGTGACATATAAAGTTTAGAAAAACTACCCAAATAAGCTGTATTTATAAACAGTATGCGATTAAACCGAGTCAGAACTTTCAAGTGAGTATTTTAATGAATAATGAAAAGAAACTCAGCATTCCTTGTGACGCTAAAGAGCGTTTGCAGTATATTAAGCAGCGATTCCCTGCCGCTATAGGCCCTGATTTACAGCATCAATGGGCTGGCGGACGTGTTAATGGCCTTAAAAAACTCAATGATATTGATGCGGTTGCCTATAATAGTAATCGCAATTTCATCAATGGCGCGGTGACGCATTTATCCCCTTATTTAAGACATGGCTGTATCACTTTAAATGAATCATTTACTTCGGTAAAAACTCGCTTTGGACTGTCGGCTGAAAAGTTATTATTTGAATTTGCTTGGCGCGATTACTGGCGACAAGTTCGGTTTGCTGAGGGCAACGCTATTTATAGCGAGATGGAGCCTCCCAAAGTTGAGATTGGCTATGCTCCTATGAACGACTTCGTCACACAAGGCAACACTGGTTTGCCCTGTATGGATGGTTTTGTTCATGAGCTACTAGATACCGGTTACATGCATAACCACGCGCGTATGTGGTTTGCCAGTTATGTTGTGCATCATCTTAAAATAGATTGGCGTGCAGCCGCGGATTGGTTTGAAGCGCATCTGCTGGACGGTGATAGCGCCAGTAATCATCTTTCATGGCAATGGGTGGCTTCTACTTTTAGCGCAAAACCTTATTTTTTTAACAAAGAAAACTTAGCCCGATTTACGGGTGAAAAATATTGCGTCGGTTGTACCGCTGCCTGCCCCTTTGATGCAAGTTACGAAGCATTAAATGAACGCCTATTTAAGGCGGTGCTGTTGCCAACAGCTAAACAATATACGCTAACGCCGCCAGCTAAACATGCAATTTCTGGCGTTTCAGGCCTCGCGGTTTTTATACATGATGAAATGCTTTCTGCTGCACATGTTTTACTCATGAAGCCGTTGCCTAAAATTTTTGTATTTGATCCGAAAATTCATGGTGAGTGGTCGCTTAATCGCTTGCAGTTTGTTGCTGATTGTTTGAGTGAAATGG